>DASRQW010000320.1 GCA_035696245.1 Longimicrobiaceae bacterium
GGATAACCGAGCGCGGAAGCCCCGGGTGCAGGGCTTCCGCGCTCGGCGGCCGGCGTGAACATACCGCGTTCCGGCGGAGTGGGTCAACCGCGGAGGGCGTCCGGTCCGCCGCCGGCGCAGGATCACGGAAGGACCTGCGCCGGCGGACCGGCCTACTGGAGCTGGACGCGGAAGACGGTGCGGCCGAGAGCCACGTAGAGGCTTCCGTCGATCCAGTACGAGCGCGGCGTCTCCTTCACCCCGAAGTCCACGCCGATGTCTATGGGCGAGCCCGTGGGCAGGGCCACGTAGTGCCGCCCGCCGGACCGGAAGACGACCTCGCCGTTGGGCCCCAGCGACTCCAGGAAGCTGCTCTGCGCGAAGCTGGTCACCTGGCGCTCGGTGCCGCCGGCCTCGCGCACGAAAATCTGCTGCACGCCCGACCCGCCGGTGCGCACGAACGCGTAGCGCCCGTTCTTCAGGAACTCGAAGTCGGTGTACGAGGCCTGCGGCGTGGTGACGCCGTCGTGGTACAGGTACGCCTGGGTGTAGGCCAGGTACGACACGTCGCCCTGGTCGTTGATGCTGAGCTCGAAGATGCCGCCCGCGTTGTAGATGCGGACGATCTCGCCCGTCGCCACGTTGCGGCGGTACAGCGCGCCGCCGTCCTTCCAGATGATCCAGCCGGGCGTCGCCTTCACCACGCCGCCGTCCGGGAGCGAGCCGAGGTCCTCGCGCACGCCGTTGCGCCAGTCGTGCATCTCCTCGTACCGATCTCCCGACTGCCCGGCCCGGGTGGAGATCTCGCCGTCGATGTATGCGGCGCCGGCCAGGGTGAGGTAACCCATGTATGGGATGCGGTACTCGGGGCTCTTGACGCCGCCCTGGTAGATCACCGTAACCGCTCCCGTCGCGCGGTCGCGGATGTTCAGGGAGCGGCCCGTCGCCGTGGAGTCCACGTAGAGGATGCGGTCGGCCGCGAGCTGCCAGACCTCGATGCCCGCCGATTCGACCGCCGTGAGCCGCGGGCTCGTCTCCACCAGCACCTTCTGGGTGATGATGCTGTGCTGGCCCTTCTGGTCCGTCGCATCCACCCGGAACGTGACCGTCTGGTCCGCCGGCAGCGGCAGGTCGGCCTCGATGCGGTTCGTGCCCTGCGCCCGGACGACGTCGCTGCCCGATCCGTCCGCGGTGTACCAGTAGAGCTTGATGGAGGTGCACGCCCCCTCCATGTCGGTGCACGCCACCGTCACGTGGTACGGCGTCGTCTGCACCACACCACCGGGGGGCGGCGACAGGACGTCGATCCGGGGGCGGCGGTCCAGCACGAACGGCATGTACGTGGTGTCCACGGCGCCGTTGCCGTCACGCTCCGCCAGCAGCAGGAACTTCTCTCCGCTCGCCAGGCCGGTCAGCGACAGGGCGCCGCGCCACTCGCCGTTCTTGAGCGTGAGCGGGAACTCGCGTCCGTCCACGATCGCCGTGAGCGCCACCACCTCCAACCCGCCGGTGACGGTCACCCGCACCGTGGTGGTGTCGTCCGCGAAGGTGCCCGGCGCGGGGGAGACCAGGTTCAGGTGCGAGCCCAGCGCCTCGTACACCGGCGACCACGCCGTGCAGCCGCTGGCGTTGCAAGCGCGGACCCGGTAGAAGGTGTTCTGCGCCGTTCCGGTGCGCGGGTCGTCGTACGAGCTGGAGTTCGGCGGAAGCTGGGCGACCAGCACGAACTCGTCCGGCTTGCCAAGGCTGCGCTGCACCTCGAAGTACGTCTCGCTGCTGCTGTTGTCCTGCCAGATCAGGTGCAGCGGCCCGGTCGGGTTCCTGGACGCGTTGAGAAGGCTCGGCGCCTGGGGATCGACGTGCGTGCCGGCCGGCGTGAACGCGCCCACGATGTCCCACTCAGGAGCCACGGTGCCGAGGCCCACCCACGTCTGGTACTGCGTCCCGTTCATGATCCACCAGCCGCGCAGACCCGTGCTCTTGTTCTGGAAGAAGATGTCCGGCTTCCCATCTCCCGTCACGTCGTGCGCCGCCGCCATCTCCCACACCGTCTGCTCGCTCGGGAACGACGCCCAGCTCTGGTACGTCGTCCCGTTCATTACCCACACGCCCCGCTGCCCCGTCGATTCGTTCTCGAATAGCACGTCCGGCTTGGCATCGCCCGTGAAGTCCGCCGCTGCCACCATGCGCCAGACCGGCTGTTCCGTGGGCGCGGCCGCCCAGCCGCGGTACGCCGCGTGGTCCATCAGCCAGAAGCCTCGGTCTCCCGTGGCGGTGTTCTGCATGAGGACGTCGGGCTGCGAATCGCCCGTGAAGTCCGCCGCGGCGGCGAAGTCCCACACCGGGTTCTCGCCGTAGAGCTGGATGAAGCTGTTCCAGGTGGTGCCCTTCAGCGACCACATCCCACGGTTGCCCGTGCTGCGGTTCTGCAGCACGATCTCGGCATCCCCGTCGCCCGTGAAGTCGGCGATGGCGGCCATGTCCCACACCGTGTCCTCGCGCGGGAGCATGATGTCGGCGCCCGCGCGGGAGGTGCCGTTCATCGGCCAGAGCACGCGATCACCGGTCTTCTTGTTCTGCCAGAGGATGTAGTAGAACGGCACCGTCGTCGCGGCGCCCGTCTCCGCATTCGCGACGGACACGTCACGGCGGGCAGGCTTCTGCGAGGCCCACGGGCCCACGAGCACGTCACCGCTGAGCTGCGAGACGGGCGTGAGGACGGGGCGCCGCGTGCTCATCACTCGCGGGCTGGGCTGGTCCGCCCCTGCCAGCCGCGAGAGCGCAGTCGGCGAATCACAGGCACCGGCCGCGAGGCACAGGAGGGCCGCGGCGGCGAACGCACGGGGAGACCGGCGGAACGGCAAGCGGACGTCGGATGAGCTCATCGCGGGTAGGTCCCTGGGAGATGGGGAAGACGGAGGGAATGCCGATGCCTGCATCGCCGGAATCCCGCAAGCAGCGGCGGAGTCGGGGTAATACGGACTACCGGAACCAGCAAGCTAACGCGATGCGGCCGCAAGCTCAAGCTGCGCCAGCAGATATGACGCGACCACCGCGCCTGGCGGACCACCCGCGAAGGCCGAATGTTGACGCCCGGGCCTCGTGCGGCATTACAAGCTCTGAAACGAGAAGAGACTTCTTCTCTCGCACACGAACTCAGGACCGGCGTAAAAGGGATCCGCACTGGAGCGGACAGGCGGAGGTCCCCGGTTGCTCGGTGACGACGGGCACCGGCCGGATCGAGTCGAGCGGCGAGGGTGGGATGGAAGCTCTGCAGGGACCACAAACCAGAGGGGGAGAGGACACGCGGGGCCGCTTATCCGCCGATGCGGCACTTGACCGCCGGGCGCGGATGCGACAGCGTTCACGCTCTCCCATCCACACCTCGCCGGCCTTCTGCGCTGAAACCGCGCCGGGGGCGGCCGCGTACGAACGCACGTTTCCGCCGGCGACCGCCGCGCGGGGCGCAACTCCCTGAACCTCCCGCCACACACCATGGCTCACGCACTTCTCCTGGACGGCGTCTCCAAGCGGTACGCCGGCCACACCGCGGTCGACAACCTCTGCCTGGAGGTGCCGCCGGGCACCATCTACGGCATCCTGGGGCCCAACGGCGCCGGCAAGTCCAGCACGCTCCGCATGGTGATGAACATCATCATCCGCGACTCCGGCACCGTCTCCCTCCTGGGCGCGGACCCGGAGCGGGACCGCTCGGTGCTGCGCCGCGTGGGCTACCTGCCCGAGGAGCGCGGCCTGTACCGGAAGATGCGCGTGCTGGACGTGATCGTCTTCTTCGCGGAGCTCAAGGGGCTGGACCGCCGCACCGCGCGCACCGAGGGCGACCGTTGGCTGGAGCGCATGGGCCTGGCGGACTGGCGCCTGGCCAAGGTGGAGACGCTCAGCAAGGGCATGCAGCAGAAGGTGCAGTTCATCACCACCGTGGTCCACAAGCCCGACCTGCTGATCCTGGACGAGCCGCAGAGCGGCCTGGACCCGGTGAACCAGGAGGTGCTGCGCGACACCATCCTCGCCGCGCGCGACGAGGGGCGGACGGTGATCTTCAGCACGCACAACATGGAGCAGGCCGAGCAGCTCTGCGAGCACGTGTGCATCATCGCCGGGGGGCGCAAGGTGCTGGACGGGCGGCTGCGCGACATCCGCCGCGAGAACCTGGGGCGGCGCTACGGGGTGGAGTTCGACGGCGAGACGCCCACGGCCACGGCGTTCATGTCCGCCGCGGGCCGCTACGGCCAGGCGGAGCGGAAGGGCGAGGGCTGGGAGATCGACCTGCCCGACGCGGTGCAGCCGCGCGACTACGTGGCCGCCCTGAACGACCTGGACGCGCCGCTCATGCGCTTCGAGCGCGTGCAGCCGTCGCTCCACGAGATCTTCGTCCGCAACGTAGGCGACGCCGCCCAGCCCCAGCGCCGCCCGGAGGTGGCCCATGTCTGAGACGTTCATCGTATTCCGCCGCGAGTTCGTGGAGCGGGTGCGCGCCCGCAGCTTCATCATCTCCACCCTGCTGGTGCCCGCGCTGATGATGGGCATCGCCGCGGCGACGGCCATCTCAGCCCGCGGAGGCGGCGGCGAGAAGAAGATCGTGCTGGTGGACGAGGCGCCGGCCGGCGTGGGCCCCCGCGTGGAGGCGGCGCTGGTGCGCCCGCGCAAGGACCCGGACGACCCCACGTACCGCGTAGAGCGCATCGCCGCGCCGTTCCAGGCGCACCGGGCGGAGCTGCTGAAGCGCGTGCAGCGCAAGGAGATCGACGGCTACGTGTGGCTCCCGGCCGACGTGCTGGACGGCAACCGGGTGGAGTACCGCTCGGCCAACATCAGCAACTTCAACGTGCTGTCCGACATCCGCGGCGCGGTAACCGAGGGCGTGGAGACGGCGCGCCTCAACCGCGCGGGCCTGAACGCGGCCGACATCGCCTCGCTCGTCCGCCCGGTGGACGTGAAGACATCGCGCATCACCGACAAGGGCGAGGAGGGCGGCACGGCGGCGCAGACGTTCTGGCTGGGCTACGTGATCGGGTTCGTCATCTACTACCTGATCATCTTCTACGGCATGAACGTGCTGCGGAGCGTGCTGGAGGAGAAGACGAGCCGCGTGGCCGAGGTGATCGTGAGCAGCATGAAGGCCACGCACCTGATGACGGGCAAGATCCTGGGCGTGGCCGCGGTGGCGCTGCTCCAGGTGGCGATCTGGGTGGCGCTGGTCGCGGTGGGCGTCTCGCAGTCGTCGCTGCTGGCGGAGCGCTACCACGTGTCGCCGCAGACGATGGCCGCAATGCGGGTGGACCCGATGCTCGGGCTGGCGATGGTGCTCTTCCTCCTCCTGGGCTTCCTGCTGTACGCCGGGCTCTTCGCGGCGCTGGGCGCGGCGGTGAACAGCGAGCAGGAGGCGCAGCAGTTCCAGACCGTGGTGCTGCTGCCGCTCTTCGCCACCATCGCCTTCATCTTCAAGGTCGCCACCGACCCGCTGGGCACCATCGCCACGCGGCTGGGGATGATCCCCTTCACCTCGCCCATCACCATGCCCATCCGCATGGCCGGGGCGCAGGTGCCCACGGCGCAGATCGTGGGCTCGCTGGCCCTGCTGGTGGTGGCGAACGTGGTGGTCGCCTGGGCGGCCGGTAAGATCTACCGCGTGGGCATCCTCAGCACGGGCAAGAAGCCCACGCTGGCCGAGCTGGGCCGCTGGCTCCGCGCGGCGTAAACCGAGGCATTACGACGAACGGCGCCGGCTCCGCTACCGCAGCGGGGCCGGCGCCGTTACGTTGGTGCCCCGCGTGCCCGGCCGCGCATCCGCCGCACCGCATCCGTCGATTCGGCCGAGGCAGCCGGCAAAGCACGTCGGCCGGCACGCGGTAGCATCTCGCCACGCGGGACCGCCGTACGTCTCCAACGAAGTCCGTGAGAATCGGTGCGGCCGCATCGCCCTGGCGGCTAAAGCCGCGGGCTACGACGGCACGAAGCCCACGTGCGTGGGCTGCTACCGATGGTCCGAATCGCTTCGGCGAGACTCGGCTGAGGGTAGCCGATCCGCCCGGATTCCGTATCACCCGTCCATCGCCCGATCCAGGATTCGATGCCGTCGACCATGTCTCCCGTGCGCAGGGCGCTCCACTTCGCGGTGGGGCGCTCCAGCGGCGTCTGGAACCTGCTGCGGTCGCCGCGGCTGCGGCTGCGCGCCTTCGGCAGCCCCATCGACACCATGCTGTACGCGCTGACCATCTCCCGGCCGCGCGTGTTCTTCGTACAGGTGGGGTCGAACGACGCGGTGGCGGGCGACCCGCTGCGCCCGTTCCTGTGGAACCGCCACTGGCGCGGAGTGATGGTGGAGCCGGTGGGCTACGTCTTCAAGCGGCTGAGCGCGCACTACGGAGCGGATGAGCGCTTCACGCTGGTGAACGCCGCCATCGGCGAGGCGGACGGGCCCCGCGCCTTCTACCACTTCCCGGAAGGCATGGAAGGCCTGCCGGTGTGGTACGACCAGCTCGGCTCGTTCTCGCTGGAGACGGTGAAGGCCGCGGCGGCCACGCTGCCGGGGCTGGAGGAGCGCATCCAGACCACCATGGTGAGCTGCATGACGTTCGAGACGCTGGCCGCGAAGCACGCGGTGGGCAGCCTGGACGTGATCCACGTGGACACCGAGGGCTACGACTACCAGATCCTCAAGCTGGTGGACCTGCGCCGCCACCACCCCACGCTGCTCATCTACGAGCACAAGATCCTTTCGCCGGCTGACCGCGATGCCGCACAGGCTCTTGTCCGCGACTCCGGCTACGTGCTCATGGAGGTGGGCGGCGACACGCTCGCCCTCGCGACGGAGGCGCTCTCGGACCCGGTGCTGTCCTCCGCCTGGGACCTCATCGGCGGGCCGCGGAGTTGAACCGCGGCAGCGAAGCGGCGCGATGCGGAATCGAGCGGCGGTTTTCGGTAGATGTGGATGCGACGAAGGGCTCGGCCGATGGCCGGGCGATTCGTGCTTTCGGGAGATGCAAACCGTTGTATGAGGATTCCGGCGGCCGACGCGTTATCCTAGTGACAGGTTGACATCCCCACATTCCCCCGCTGCACCTCCAATCGCCACGCCGGACCGCGCCGCGCCCGCTCTGCGGGCTGGGACGGTTACCCTGCCCCGGCTGCATCGGATCGAACCCCCAGGCCGCGCCACGCGCGCGCCGGACGCGGAGCCCACGGCCTTGATGCGGATCGCGCTCGTCTCGGAATACTACTACCCACACCTGGGCGGAATCTCGGAGCACGTGCACTTCTTCGCGCGCGAGATGCGCCGGCGGGGGCACCACGTGGACGTGATCACGTCGCGCGTGCCGGGCGCGGCGGAGGAGCCCGGCGTGATCCGGCTGGGCCGCAGCGTTCGCATCTACGCGAACGGCTCGGTGGGGCGGCTGACCGTGGGCCGCGACCTGCGCCGGAAGATGCGCGACACGCTGCGCCGCGGACGCTACGACGTGGTGCACGTGCACGGGCCGTTCACCTCCGTCCTCGGCATCCTCGCCATCGACGAGGCGGAGTGCGCCGTGGTGGGCACGTTCCACACGTACTTCGACGGCGCGTGGGCGTACAACGTGTGGCGGAAGCCCTTGCAGCGGCGGCTGGACCGCATGCACGCCGTCATCGCCGTCTCGCCGAGCGCGGCGGAGGCGAACGCGAGCTACTTCGACGCGGACTGGCGCATCGTGCCCAACGGGGTGGACGTGGACTTCTTCCACCCGCTGGCCG
>DASRQW010000321.1 GCA_035696245.1 Longimicrobiaceae bacterium
AGGAGATGCAGGAGATGCAGGAGATGCAGGAGATGCAGGAGATGCGGGCGCGGGCACGCCCCTTCGACCCCGAATCCGTTACGCCGGTGATGGAAGCGCCTTCTCCAACGTTGCGGGAGCATCCGAAAGGCAGCGAGCGAGGGATGCCCGGCGGCATCCCGGCGGCCGCGGAGGAGCCGCAGCGCCGTCCGCACGGTCTGCGGTCGCCCTTGTGCCTTCCTCGCGGGCCGGCCGGATCGCCCGCGAGGACGGCGAACGTGGGGATGCACGCCGGGGCGGGATCAGTCCACGAAGACGCCCCCGGCGCGCAGCTTCTTGACCAGCGCCGCCGTTTCCCCGGTCGTCAGCGGCGCGACGGAGAGCACGGTGGGGGTGAGGGTGGTCACCTGCTTGCCCAGCGCGGAGGCCACGGCGGCCGCGGTCTCCTTGTCCGGGCACTCGACCAGGACGGCGGGGCGGAGCGACACGCGCCGCACGGCCGAGAGCCAGTCGCGAAGCTGGCGCTCCACGTTGCCCGGAAGGGGGCGGGCCGACACGCCGCGGAGGGTGTCCGCCATCTCCGCCGCCGTCATGCCGCCCTCGGCCGCGGCCAGCACCGACGCGCGCGTGAGGCGGAACATCACGCCGATGCCGCGCCCGGCGCGCTGGCCGAACCGGGCGATGGCGGCCTCGGCGCGCGGGGCGGGCGCGAGGAAGACGACTTCGAAGTCAGGCTGCACCACGACGTGCTTTCCCTCGGCTTCGCCCAGCGAGAAGTCGTCGGCCGCGCCCAGCAGGTAGCGCCCGGCGGAGGTGAGGCGGAAAGCGACCCGCCCCGCGGCCGTCCGCCCCAGCGCGGCGGCGCCCAGGGGCACGAGCCGCATGAGGACGAACGCGGACACGATCTCGCTCCAGACGTGCTCCCACTCGCGTCGCCCAAGCACGCGGCTGCCCCACCCGTAGTCCATGGGCTGCAAGCCGCGTCCCACGGCCTCGATGAACGGGTTCGCGGAGCGGCCGGCGTGCTCCGCGAACGCCCCCACCTCCACCATCCCCTCGGGCATGGCGAGCAGGAGCCGGGTGAGCACGGCGCGGCAGTTCACCGTGCCCTTCCGCAGCACGCCCGGCACCGCCATGGGGAAGAACCGCATGCCCGTCCCCCCGTCGTCGTACCAGCCCGCGGGGTTGCGCTCCGCCGAGCCGCGAAGCGGGTCGAGCAGCGTCTTGAGCCGCGCCTCCGGAGGCTGGGCGAGCCAGCGCTTCCCCGCGGCCGTGGGCGCCAGCCGCAGGTCCTGGCCGTGGTGGCCCGCCCGGTCCGCCAGCTTCAGGACCTGGAGGTACGTGGACGCGTATTCGGCCCGCAAGGCCCCCGCGTCCCCGTCGTCGTCCTCGTCGTCGCCCGGTGTCCGCGCGTTCGCGGCGGACGCGGCCCACGCGGGCACGGAGACGAGGCGCGAGACCACGGCGTCGCGCGTGCGGGCGAAGATAGCGCCGTCGCTGCCGCGGAGCCGGACCGGCTCGGCCGAGGCCATGGAGAGGAGCGCGGCCATGTCGTCGGCCAGCCACGCCGCTTCGAACGTCTCCACCGCCTCAACCGCCGGGGGAGGCGGCGGCGCCGGCGCTCCCAGGCGCGCCACGGCGGGGGGCCAGCCGCCCACCATCGGCTCCAGGTCCCCCGCGCGCAGCGCGGCGAAGAGGAGAAGGTAGCGCAGCGCGGCACCCAGCGCGGGTCCCAGGGTGGTGGCGGGGACGTCCGGGAAGCGCGACGGCAGCTCGCGCAGCGGCACCGGCTCCGGGAGCCCGGCGAGGGTGCGGACCATGGCGCGGGCCGCCTCCCAGCGCCGGACGGCGGCGAAGGCCGGGGCGGCGCCGCGGGGCATGCGCGCCTTCTCCCACTGCACGGCGCGGCCCTGGTCGTCCGCGGCAAGGAAGTCCTCCAGCCACTCCTCGCCCCCCGCGGCCCCGGCCACGGTCGAGCGGATCACGTGCATGGAGCCGTACGGGTGTCCGGAGACGAGGGCGGTCGCCTCCTCGGTGGTCAGGTGCTCCTCGACGTAGCCCTGCAGGGCGGCGCCGTCCGCCGCCTCCCACACCGGCCGCCGCGCCATGGCGCGCAACGCCACGACGACCGGGCGGAAGGCGGGCGTGGGGAGCACCCGGCGGCCGTTGGGCGTGGGGACCACCAGCCCCGACGCCATCAGCGGCTCGTACACCCCGTCGCGGGCGCCGACGGAGAGCCCCTGCGACATCTGCATCTTCAGCACGGCCCGCCTTGCCTCCACGGGCAGCGAGCCCCACGCATCCAGCAGGGGGAAGGCGGCGGCCCAGTCCAGGTCCAGGTACTTCATCCCTCCATCTCCTCCGCGTCGGCGATGTGGTACTCGTAGCCCTGCTCGCACAGGAAGAGCTGGCGCTTGAGGGCGAACTCCTGCTCGGTGGTGTCGCGGCTCACCAGGGTGTAGAAGTGCGCCTGGTTCTCGCCCGGCTTGGGACGGAGGATGCGGCCCAGGCGCTGCGCCTCCTCCTGCCGCGACCCGAAGGTGCCCGAGATCTGCACCGCCAGCGACGCGTCCGGCAGGTCCACGGCGAA
>DASRQW010000322.1 GCA_035696245.1 Longimicrobiaceae bacterium
CACCTACTCCGGAGGTGACGAATGACCAAGCGCGCAAGACCAACAAGCCCGCGCCCGACCATCCCTGGCGCAAGCAGGGAACCTTTCGCCGGACATTTCTAAATCAACCAGACCCCGGACTTTTCTAAATCAACGCGACACTCGTGCGGCCGGGAAAACGGGTCTTGCCGCGGCTAATATAATTCAGACCACCATCGGCGTTCCGCGAGCCTGAGTTCAGCTTCGCAGTTGTACCGGTCGCAGCGAATGGGATCTGCGTTCTAGGTCCAGACTATGCGAAATAGCCGTGCTTATGCGAGGCAGAACTTCAAATGCTCAGGTTCAGCGCTCGCGTCTTCCCAACATCCGCGCTTGCAGGAGGAGATGATGATCGTAGGGTTGATCTTGGGGTGGGCCCTGCTGTTCGGGGTAACGTTCGTGACCCTGCGTGTGCTCGTGACGAAACGGGCGCAGGCGTGGTTGGCGACGACCGGAGCTTGGTTCATCGTGGCGGTCTGGGCTCTAGTGGGTGCTCTCATCTACTCGAGCGGCAGATGGGGCACAGTTGCCATGATCTTCGCGAGCTTGTCCCTCGTTCCGATCGTGGCGGTCTTGGTGACCTTCGTCTGGCGTAATGCCCGTATCATGCACCGGCAGCAGACGACATCTCGTCTTGGTGGTTCCTAAGAGATGCACTCTGCGGTAACTGCATCGAGCGGTCTCGTGCGCCTCTTTTGATCGGCCGAGAGCCATCCAAGGCGGTGGTCTCGAATACGTAAGCGCCGGAAAACCCGGAGGGGAACCGCTCTAACAGATCGGGCCCTGATCCCGGGAATGCCCACCATCTTCCAACACGGCTGGTCGTGCCTCTCCCGAACGTCCCCGCCGTTCATCTCCCGAACGCGAGGGTGGCGCCGGCGTAGAGGGAGCGGCCGGGGCCGGGCTCGTAGTAGCGGCCGCCGAAGGCGTTGATGGTGACGGAGGTGTTGTAGTCGCGGCCGAGGAGATTGGTGACGCCGACGAACGGCGACACGCGGCCGCGCCAGACGCGCAGGCCGTCCACGCCGCCTCGGACGTCGAGGGTGGCATACGCGGGCGAGCGGTGCAGGTTCGCGTCGTCCACCGGGAGCGAGGCGAGGTAGCGGGCTTCGGTTTCGATGAAGGCTCCGCGGGGGTTCTGAAGCGTGAGCATGCCGTCGAAGCGGTGCGGTGCGATGCCGGGGATGCGGTTGCCGGAGTAGTCCGCCGCGCCCACAGTGTAGTCGCGGAATCGCGCGTCGGTGTACGTGTACGCTAGCCGCGCGCGCAGGGCGGGGACGGGAGATGCGGTCACGCCCGCCTCCACGCCGCGGTGCCGCGCGGAGCCCGCGTTGCGGAAGAACTGCCGGCCGGGCGCCCCCGCGACCTCGAACGGGATCAGCGCGTCCCGCACGTCCGCGCGGTAGGCGGCGAGGTCGAACGACATCCATCTACCGACTCCGCCCTTCGCCCCCGCCTCGTACGACGTGGTGCGCTCCGGCTGGAGGTCCGGGTTGAAGCCGCCCGCGCCGGTGGGGCGGTTCGCCAGCTCGGTGGTGGTGGGCGTCTCGAAGGCGGTGGAGACGTTGGCGTACAGAGAGAGCCCCGCCGCGGCCCGGAGCATCAGGCCGGCGGTGGGGCTCCACGCGTGCATCGTCCGCGCACCGGAGTCGTCCGGGTTCGCGGGCGTCACCAGCCGGTCGTGCGCCGCGAAGCGGAAGCGGTCGTAGCGCACCGCGGCGGCGAGGTCGAGACCCGGGAGAAGGGGAGCAGCGAGCTGGGCGAAAGCGGCGGTGCCCGTCACGCGCTCCAGCTGGTCCAGCGTCAGAGCGCCGCGCGTACCCTTGGAGTTCGCGTGGTTGCGGCGGTCGTCGTGCTGCGCGTTCACCTCCGCACCCGCGTTCAGGCGCGCGACGCCGGTGGGCAGGGACAGCGCGACGCCGTACGCCGCGCGGGCTCCCCCGGCGCGGCGGTCCAGGTCGATGATGGCGTTGGGGATGGGGTTCACGATGCCGCGGGTGATGCCGTACGCGCTCAGAGTCATCGTCCCCGGTCCGGCGGGACGTTCCCAATGTCCGCCGATCTCCTCCTGGTCGCCGCGCTCCCCTGTGTTCTGCGTGACGTTGTTCGCGAAGGCGCGGGTGCGGCTGACCCGCAGCAGCGAGTCGCTGAGCGAGCCGGGGTTCTGCGCGTCGTAGCGGACGGCGTGGATGGTGAGGCCCGCGTCGGTCCCGCCGCGCGAGTAGCCGAGCCGCGCGTTGAAGAGCGTGTTGTCGGCGTGCGCGTGCTCGCGGTAGCCGCCGTAGCGCAGCCGGCCGATGCTGGCGCGGTACTGGATGCCGCCCTGCTGCCCGCCGACGATGGTCTGCGCGCGGACCAGGCCGTCGCTGCCGCCCGTGGCGCGGTACTCCGAGCCGAACGGCGCGTCCGGCGGCGGCGACATCGTCATGCGGATCACGCCGCCCGCCGCGTTGCCGTACAGCGCCGACGCCGGCCCACGGATCACCTCGATTCGCCCGATGGAGCCGAGGTCGACGTGATTTAGGCTGGTCTGCCCGTCGGGGAGCGTGGCGGGCACGTCGTCCACCAGCACGCGCACGCCGCGCACGCCGAACTGCGCCCGCGCCCCGAACCCGCGGATGGAGATGCGCTCGCCCAGCGCGTAGTTGAAGCGGTTGTCCACCTCCACGCCGGGCACGCCCGCCAGCGCCTCGTCCAGTGCCAGCCCCGGCTTGGCGCGCCGGATCTCGCGTTCGGTGACCACGGAGACGCCGTACGGCGCGCGCGCGGCCGGCAGCGGCGTCAGCAGCACGCGCGCGGAGAGCGTGTCCAGCCGCACCGTCTTCGCCGTGTCTCGCGCGGGCGTCTGCGCGTGCGCGGGCGAGTGCGCGGAAGCAAGGACGCTCAGCGCCAGCGCCAGCGGCAAAAGACGGTACGACGGATGATGCGGAAGCTGCACGGATGCCCTTCGTCTGTAGTCGTTCGCGTTCGGTAGATGTACGACGGACCGCCTCACCGCCCGGCATCTCCAGAGACGAAGCGATGCCGGACCGAGCGCCGCATCTTCGTCCTGCGAGGATGCAGAGCAGTTAGTCCGCGAAGGCGGACTTTGCGCAGTTGTTGCCGCGACTTCAGTCGCCACCAGCGGACATCACCGCCGCCGCGGCGCGCCCGCCTTCCCCGCATCTCCCGGCAGCGCGAAGGCGGCGAAGGCGTCGGAGTGGCCGAAGATCTTGCCGTCGCCACCCGCGGCGATCACGACGGTCTGGCGGCCACCGGGCAGGCGGAAGGTCATGGGCGTCGCCTTGCCAGCCGCGGGGAGCGCGCCCTTCCACAGCTCGCGGCCCGTCTCCACGTCGAACGCTCGCAGGTAGTGGTCCACCGTGGCGCCCACGAACACCACGCCGCCCGCGGTGACGATGGGGCCGCCCAGGTTGGGCGAGCCGGGCGGGAGATGCACGGCGTGCCCGGCCTTGGCGCTCGCGTACTCGTCCAGCGAGCCCAGCGGCACCTCCCACAGCTTGCGCCCGGTGTCCAGGCTCACGGCCACGAGCGTGCCCCACGGCGGCCGCGTGCACGGCATGCCGCTGGGGCCGAACAGGATGCGGCGCCGCATCACGTACGGCGTGCCGCGCATCTGCGCGTACTCCCAGTCGCCGTTCGCGCGCTCGCCCGTGTCGCGCCGCCGGATCGCGGGCGCCGAGTCACGGGGGATGAGCTGCACCACCGCGGCGATGCGGTTCACGGGGATGATCGCGATGCGGCGCACGGGGTCGTACGCCAGGCCACCCCAGTGCGCGCCGCCCACGTTGCTGGGCAGGGCCAGCGTACCGCGCAGGCTGGGCGGCGTGAACGGACCGTCGTACCGCAACGCCGCCACCTGCGCGCGGCAGGCGGCCAGGTCCTCCGGCGTGGGGCCCCACACGTCTTCCGGGGCCAGGCGCTGCGGGCTCAGCGCCTCCACCGCGGACTGCGGCTGCGTGGGCCACGCCGTCTCGCCGGGCACGTCGCTGGCGGGCACCGGGCGCTCGGCCACAGGGAAGATGGGGACGCCCGTGCGCCGGTCCAGCACGAAGAGCTGCCCCGTC
>DASRQW010000323.1 GCA_035696245.1 Longimicrobiaceae bacterium
ACTTGGTCCCGAAGAGCTGCTGCGCGTTGGGCCCCATCACGCCCGGTCCCCAGCCCCACCCCCAGAACGAGCCCTGGAACTGCCGCTCGCGAAGGCGCTGCACCCACGCCGTGCTCTCGTACGGGTGGACGGAGAGGTCCACGCCCACCTTGCGCAACGCCGCCTGCATGGCGACCAGCACGTCCTGCCGCGTGGGGTCGCTGGAGCTGTAGTCCACCTCGATGCGAAGCGGCCGCCCGCCCTGGTCGCGGATGCCGTCGCCGTTGGTGTCGCGCCACCCCGCCGCGTCCAGCAGCCGCCCCGCGCCCGCCGGGTCGAACGGGATGGGACGCACGTCCGGGCTGTGCTCGCGCAGGCTGGCGGGAATCGGCGTCAGCGCAGGCTCGCCCGCCCCCGCGAACAGGCCCTTCACGATGCCGGGGCGGTCCACCGCCATGAGCAGCGCCTGCCGCACGCGGATGTCGTTGACGGGCGGCTTGCTCACGTTCCACGCGATCCATGCCGGCCGCACGCGCGGGGCGTGGTACAGCTTCACCGCCTGGCTGCCCTGCAGCCGCGCCCGCTGGTCGCTGGGCACGCGCAGCAGGTCGCCCTGGCCCGACAGCAGCATGGTCATGGCCGCGTTGTTGTCGGGGATGATGCGCAGCACCACGCGGTCCAGCGACGGCCGGCCTTCCGGCGCGTCGGGGTTCGCCTCGACTACCACCTGCTGCCCGGCATTCCAGCTGGCGAAGCGGAACAGCCCGTCGCCGACCGGCTTGCGGCCGAAGGGGTGGAAGCGCATCTGCGCCAGGTCGGCCGTGCCCAGGATGTGCTTCGGCACCGGCACCAGTTCCAGCAGCGCGTTCACGGTGGACGGACCCATCTCCTTAAACCGCACCAGCACCGTGAGGCTGTCCTGCGCGGTGGCGGAGGTGACGGGGTCCAGGTCCGGTTTGCGCGGCGAGGCGACCTTGGGGTCCTTCTGCGCGTTGATGGTGAACACCACGTCCTCAGCCCGCACCGGCACGCCGTCGTGCCACTTCACGTCCGGGCGCAGGTGGAGGACGAGCGTGCTGTCCGGCCGCGTCTCCCACGACTGGAGCAGGTCCGGCTGGTAGCCGCTGAGGGTGCTGTCGCGCCGGGCGAGCGCGCGGAACACCAGGTGCACCACCTGAAAGGCCGGGTTGCTGTCGAAGGTGAGCGGGTTCAGCTCGTCTGGCTCGCGGTCGGCGAGGACGATGAGCGTGCCGCCGGGAGGGCCGCCCGCGAAGGTCTTGTAGTGCCCGTTCGCATCCGCTCCGGGCGCGGCGCCGCCGGCCTTGTCGCCACCGCCGCCGCCGCACGCCGCCAGGGCGAGCAGCGCGGCGCCCGCCGCCAGCACGCGGGGTCCCGCTCCGCTGGAAAGCCTCATACGCATCCTCGCTCGGGTGTGCCCGGCGCCGTCACGGCGCGCGCGGGCGGGGTTGCCGCCGGTCCCGCGGGTCAGAAACGGTCGAACGTCCACGGCTTGGGAAGGTGGAGCGCCGCGTCCAGCACCTGCATCACCCCGGGGTTGTCGATGGATGCCAGGCCGCCCGCCACCGCCTGCCAGGGCGCGATGGCGCCGATGTAGATGCGCGACAGCGTGTCTACCGGCAGCGTGAGCGTTGCATCCACCGCGCCACCCCGCAGCGGCTCCACCTCGCAGCGCCCGCCCTCCATGTGCACGCGCCACGCGCCGCGGTTCTCCGGGATCTGCTCGTCGTCCACCTCCAGCCCCAGCGTGATCTCGACGGCGGCCGAGACGGGGCGAAGGGCCAGCGCCTCGGGCACGTCGAGCAGGCGGAACATGGGCCCGCGCAGCAGCGTGGCCGAGGGGAACCACAGGCCCCAGCCGGGCGCGCTCAGCAGCGGCAGCCGCGGCTCGTGCAGCCGGTCGCCGAAGCCCTCCTCGGGGTGCGCGCGGTACACGATCTCGCGCCACTGGTCGCCCAGGGTAGACAGCCAGCCGTAGATGCCGCGCTGCGCCTCGAGCGTGAGCCACATGCGCTCCTCCACCTCCAGGAAGCGCTCGGTGAGCGGCAGGTCGGCGCGGTAGCGCACGATGCAGTAGCCCTCGGCCTCGCCGCTGTCGCTCCAGTAGACGACGGCGGCCTGGTCCTCGCCGCCCCACGCCTTGCTCCAGTTGCGCTCGCTGCGGTCCATCTGCCCAGTCTGGTGCCGGGCGCCCTCGGTGTACACGGCGAACATCGCCCGCTCGTCGGCCTCCGTCGTCACCAAGCGCACGCGCTTGCGGCCCTCGCGGTCGTCGGGCAGCAGCGCGGGCGGCACCTGGTACTGGTGCGCCTCGCCCGCCAGGCCGTAGCCCAGGTCCTCGTAGAACGACGCACGAAAGGGGTAGAGGACGGACCCCACGTCGCCGCGCTCGCGGGCGTGCTCGAAGCCGGCGGTGAGCAGCCGGCCCGCCATCCCCCGGCGCCGGTGTGTGGGCGCGATGGCGACCGAGCCCAGGCCCATGACGGGGATGGTGACGCCGCCGATCCACTGCCGCATCCACAGCAGCTGGCAGGCGGCGATGGGGCGCCCCGCCTCCTCGCCCACCCACAGCGCCTCCAGCCCGCCGTGGGGGCCGTTCATCAGCCAGTCCTCCCACCAGCCGTGCCCGCGCTGTGTGGACGGGAAGCTGTGCGCTTCCAGGCGCGCGATCTCGGGCACCTCTTCCCGCCGCGCCGGGCGGAACGTTTCGGACACCAGCCCTCCCCCTTGAGCGTTGCTTTCCCCCGCCCTCGCGGCGCCCCGCCGGAGGCGCGCGGGGCCGGCCCTGGCCCGGCTTTCGCAGCACGGCGGCCCCGGACCGGCGCCGCCGCGCGCCGCGGACCGCGCCCATGCGTGTACCATGCCATGCGCCGCGGGCCGCCTGCGAACCCCAAAGTACGGACCATGCCCATGCGCCGCCAACCGTCCCCGCTCCGCCGCCGCGGCGCCCTGCTGCTGGCCGTTCTCGCCTCGCTGGCGGGCGCCTGCCGCACCCCGCAGCCGGACCGCGATGCGTCCGACGGCACCGACAGCCTGCCGCGGCCCGTGCCATCGTCCGCAGACGCCGGCGGCCCGGCTTCGTCCGCGCAGGCCGGGCGGGTGATACCGGGCCTGGAGGTGCTGCTGCGGGACTCGATGCAGCTCGTCCGCGGCAGGCGGATCGGCTTCATCACCAACCAGTCCGCCGTGAGCAGCACCGGCGAGAGCGCCATCGACGTGCTGAACCGGGCGCCGGGGGTGCGGCTGGTGGCGCTGTTCGGGCCCGAGCACGGCCTGCGCGGCACGAGCGAGGGCGGCGCCATCGTGGCCAACGGCAAGGACGTGAAGACGGGGCTGCCGGTCTACTCCCTCTACAGCCGCGTGCAGCGCCCCACGCCGGAGATGCTGCGCGACGTGGACGTGCTGGTCTTCGACATCCAGGACATCGGCGCCCGCCCGTACACCTTCGTGTGGACGATGGTGATGGCGATGGAGGCCGCCGCCGCGCAGCACATCCCCTTCGTCGTCCTCGACCGCCCGAACCCCATCACCGCCGCCGTGGACGGGCCGCTGATGCAGCAGCAGCTCAAGGACGAGCACGTGGGCCAGGCCATCACCGGCTACCTGCCCGTGCCTCTGCGGCACGGGATGACGAGCGGCGAGGTGGCGAAGTACGCGAACGGCGAGTACCACGTCGGCGCCGACCTGCACGTGGTGCCCGCCGCGAACTGGCGCGGCGGCGAGTGGTTCGACCGCACGGGCCTTCCGTGGGTCAACCCGTCGCCCAACATCCGCTCGCTGGGCGCCGCGCTCAACTACTCCGGCCTGGTGCTGGCGGAGGGGACGAACCTGACCGTGGGCCGCGGCACGGAAGCGCCGTTCTCGTACCTGGGCGCGCCGTGGATGAACGCGCCCGCCGTCCTCGCCGCCACGCGCAAGTACGACCTGCCCGGCGTGCGGCTGGACACCGTGCGCTTCTTCCCCGCGAGCAGCGACCCGAACGCGGACGTGCCTTACCGCGGCCAGGCCGTGCGGGCGCTCCGCCTCACCGTGACCGACCGCGACCGCTTCCGCCCGGGGTGGACCACGCTGGTGCTGCTGAGCGAGATCAAGCGCCTGCACCCCACTGAACTGAAGGTGGAGAACGAGGGCTTCACGCAGATGATCGGCTCGCACTGGGCCCGCGAAGCCTTCGACCGCGGCGAGGACCCGCGCGTGATCGAGCGCCGCTGGGCACAGGAGCTGGCCGCGTGGATGCCCATCCGCGACAAGTACCGCATGTACCCGCGGTAAGATGGGGATCGAGCGTGGCTGGGAGGGGAGCCCCCTCCCCCAGCCCCTCCCCCGCAAGCGGGAGAGGGGAGCTTATTCCATGGCGGGAGCGAGGTTTACATCGATTTCGGCTCCGAGCGAACGGCTCCGTCTGCGGAAGCAGGAGGCCACTGATGAGGGTGGCCGCGGACCGCAGCGATCATTCGAGCCGCGAGACAACTGCCGCGAGACGCCCATCGATGCCCCAGCAACGGCGCTAAGCCTCACGCCCACAAGCAGTTCTCCCCT
>DASRQW010000324.1 GCA_035696245.1 Longimicrobiaceae bacterium
CACCTACTCCGGAGGTGACGAATGACCAAGCGCGCAAGACCAACAAGCCCGCGCCCGACCATCCCTGGCGCAAGCAGGGAACCTTTCGCCGGACATTTCTAAATCAACCAGACCCCGGACTTTTCTAAATCAACGCGACAATTTCGTTCGCGTGTGGCTGGATCGGAACGTTTCCGTGACTTTCGGATGTGCTCCGCAATTTCGCGGGATACGAGACACCCGGCGCGCGGAGCGGGTCCACGGGCCGGGTTCTCGGTCTTCTGCCAACTGGCGATGCGGTCCTGGCGATGCTTGGCGTGCGACGCGGATCGGGAGATGCGCGTCGGGCGATGGGATCGGGAGATTTGAGGCGGGGGCTCATCTCACCCGAATCGCGCTCCGCGGGCGCCACGGCGGATGCGGAAGAGTGGAACTACACGCCGTCGTCGAGGATGCGGTCGCGGTAGCCGCGGCTAAGCTTCAGCTCGGTGCTGTCGTTGAGGACGACCATGTAGTCGCCCTTGAACAGCGTGTGGATCACCTTCACGCGCTCCAGGTTCACGATGGTGCGCCGGTGGATGCGGGCGAAGTGCGCGGGATCCAGCCGCGTTTCCATCTCGCTCATGGTCGTACGGACGAAGTGCACCTTCCCGGCGGCGTGCACCTTCACGTAGTTGTCGGCCGCCTCGAACCAGTCGATCTGCTCCATCTTCAGGAAGAAGACGCGGCCGTTGTCCTTGATGGAGAGGCGCTGGAGGTAGCGCAGCGGCGTGGGCGTCGCGGCGTCCGCGCCGTCTGCCGAGCGGGCCGCGCGGTAGTCGCCGAGCAGGGCCTCCAGCTGGCGGCGCACCTCTTCGCCCATGCCGCCGGAAAGGCGGGCGCGGGCCTTGGCGAGCGCCTCCTGGAAGGTGCGGCTCTCCACCGGCTTCAGCAGGTAGTCGACCGCGTGGACGCGGAAGGCCTGGAGCGCGTAGTGGTCGAACGCGGTGACGAAGACGACGGCCGGCATGGCGGCGGACCCCAGCGCCTCGATGACGCCGAAGCCGTCCAGCCCCGGCATCTGCACGTCCAGGAACACCAGGTCCGGCCGAAGCTCCTGGATGGCCTCCACCGCCTCGAAGCCGTTGCCGCTCTCGCCCACGACCTCCACGTCGGCGTGGCGGCGCAGCATGAGGCGCAGTCCGGAGCGCGCCAGCGGCTCGTCGTCCACGATCAGCGTGCGCAGCGCCGCCACGGCTCAGACCCCCACGCGAACGGTGGATACATCGGCCGGCGAACCATCCATCGGTGCAACATCGACCGTCGGCCCATCGGGCGAGGACGCAGCCGCCGAGGGTGCATCGGCAAGCGACCCGAACGCATCTGCCGACAGCGTTCCCGCAACTCCCCTCGCCCTTCCCGCATCTCCCGACAACCCCGCATTGCCGGGCAGCGTCGCATCTCCCGACCGCATCGCATCTCCGGACGAAGTCGCGCGATCCGTGGACATCTTTTGCGCATCTCCCAAATTCGCCGTCGTGGGACGGGAGGATGAAGGGACGGCGATGGATGGCGGACGCGCGGCGGGGTCGATGGTGAACGGGAGGCGGACGGTGACGCGGAAGCCGCCGCCGGGGGCCTCGCCCACGCGCAGGGGGCACTCCTCGCCGTACATCTGCTCCAGCCGCTCGCGGGTGTTGCGCAGGCCCACGCCCTCGCGGATGGCGCTCACGCCGCCCACCAGGCCCGGCCCGTTGTCCGTGACCTCGACCACCAGCGACTCGCCCTGCCGCGACGCACGGATGCCGATGCGCCCCGGCCCGGTCTGCTGCGCGATGCCGTGGCGGATGGCGTTCTCTACCAGCGGCTGGAGCAGCAGCACGGGGACCTCGGCGTCCAGGCACTCCGGCTGCACCTTCCAGCGCACGGAGAGGCGGTCCTGGAAGCGCACCTTCTCGATTCCCAAATAACGGCGCACGAAGGCGATTTCCTCTCCGAGCGGCACGCACGCGACGGTCTGCCGCACTGAAGCGCGGAGCAGGTCGGCCAGGCGCGTGACCATGCGCACCGTCTCGCCGCGGCGCCCCTGCCGCGCCAGGACGGCGATGGAGTTGAGGGTGTTGAAGAGGAAGTGTGGCTGGAGCTGGGCCGAGAGCGCCTGTAGCCGCGCCTGCGACAGCCCCGCCTCGAGCTGCGCCGTCCGCGTGCCGATGCGCGCCGCCTCCAGCTCGCCCGCGCGGAACTTCCGGTAGAAGTCCAGCGCGTACCAGCCGCCCACAATCAGGGCGTAGTTGAGCACCTCCATGGCGTAGTACACGGCCAGCATGTTCCCCACCGCCGCGGCTATGGGCATGCGCCCGCCGCCGCGCATGAGGCGCGCGACCAGCGCCGTGCCCAGCAGGTGCAGCACGGGGAAGGCGGCGGCGGCGGCCACGTGCACGCCCACGTTGCGCGCCCGCCCGCCCGCGAGCGGGAAGCGCCGCGCCAGCGCCAGCACGCCGGGCACGAGCAGCGCCATCACCGCCCACGGCGCCAGCGACCCGGCGAGCGCCTTCCAGAAGTCCACGCGCTGGCCGTCCTGCGCCCCGCGCAGCACCGCCTGCATGGTTTCGATCACCGCGAACAGCAGGCACACGGCGAGCAGCACCGCGGCCTTCCGCCACCGCGGCGCTCGCCCCGTACGCACATCGTGCCCGGCCACGCCAGCTTCCATGCGTCCTCGGTCTAGCGGTGGAGACCGTTCCTCGGACGAGACGAGAACGGCGGATCATGGGGAACGGGGGATGATAATGCGAGAGGGGGCCGGATGGAGAGCCTGCGGGGGCGAACTGCGGCTGCGAGGGGCGAGCTGCGGAAATGCGCAGCGAGCGGCCGAGGGAGAACCGCCTATGCCGGCGCCGGCTCAGGAGAGGCCGGCGTGGAAGTGGACGCCCGTTGCGGGCCTCCCATGACCATTACTACGGAGAGGGACAGGAAGAGGAAGGCGGAGTTCTCCGCAATGAGGATGGTCCCCCTCCACTGAAGGAAGATGCCCGCCAGCCAAAGCAGCCGTACGACGAGCACCGTCGAGCGAAGGCGGTGCTCGGGGCTCCGCCAGTCCCACGCGAACGTCAGCAGACCCGCACTCGTCACGACGCCAAGCGCGACCACCACCTCGCCGCCCATCGCGACGTTCCACCAGAGCCACGCGGCGAGCGCGGGGAGCACCACGGCAATGGACCCGGCGAGCCGCGAGGCAACCGCGACGGATATGCTCAAGCCCAGCATCATCCACCCGGGGACGTAGCCCGCCACGGCGAACGTCGCGAACGGCAAACCGATGCAGAGCATCCCCAGGAAACCCCACTGGAAGACCACGGCTGCCCGCCCGTCTCGTATGATCGCGGTCAGGAGCACCGGGAGCACCAAGGCCGGAATGAGGCAGAACAGGCGAACCCCCACGGCGAGGGGAGCGCGAAAGTCGCGGGGGCGCGCCTGCCGTACGTCGGTGAAGAAGCTGCTCCACGATTGCATATCGGTCTCCGTCTCAAACGGTGGCTGCGGGCGGATGCGGAGGTGCCGAGCGGCGGGAGAGAGACGCGGCGCGCAGGCTGGCTGCCAAGGCAGGCCGGTGTTCCGCCGCGGGAGAACCTAAACTCGTCCCGGTGGAGCGACAAGCATTTTTCTCCGCCTGCCTGCCGCCGCCCTCCATCTCACGGGATCACCTTGCGCGGGGCTTCGGCGGCGGGGCACTTTCACGGCGGATGGACCGACTTCCCCGCATCTCCCGAAACTACCGATGAACCGAACGTCCCTTCTCGCCGCCGGGCTGGCGGCGCTCGCGGCCTGCGCGCCCACGGTCGGCCCCACGTCGGCCGGCGAGCCGAGCCCGCGCCCGGCGCTCGCCACCTACGCGGCCGACATGGTGCTGCGCAACGGCAAGATCTTCCTGGCGGACGACGCGGGCACCATCGCGCAGGCGGTGGCGCTGCGCGACGGCAAGGTGGTCGCCGTGGGCAGCGACGCCGACGTGGCGCCGCTGGTGGGCCTGCGCACGCAGGTGACCGACCTGGGCGGGCGCTTCGTGACGCCGGGCTTCAACGACGCGCACCTGCACTTCGCGCCCGGCGGGGCGTCGCTGCTGGACGTGCAGCTGCTGGGCGCGACCTCGCTGGACACCATCGCGGCACGGGTGAAGGCGGCGGCAGACAGCGCCCGGCCCGGCGAGTGGATCCAGGGCCGCGGCTGGGACCAGACGCGGCTGCCGGCCTCGCAGCTCACGGCGGTGGGCTGGCCCACGCGCGAGGTGCTGGACCGAGCGGCACCGCACAACCCGGTGCTGCTGGGGCGCGTAGACGGCCACACCGCCTGGGCGAACGCCGAGGCGCTGCGCCTGGCCGGCATCACCCGCACCACGCCCAACCCGTCCGGCGGCGAGATCGTGCGCGACCCCGCCACCGGCGAGGCGACGGGCATCCTCAAGGAGAGCGCGGCCGGGCTGGTGGAGCGCGTGGTCCCGGCACCCAGCGCGGCGCAGGTGCGGCGTGCCGTGAACGCCGCGCTCGACCTGGCGGCGCGCACCGGCGTGACCAGCGTGCAGAGCGAGGTGGACCCCACGTCGCTCCAGGTCTACCGGGAGATGGAGCACCAGGGCTCGCTCACCGTGCGCATCTACGGCTGGCTGCCGCTCACGATGGAGAGCATCCGCGGCTTCCGCACGCTGGGCGAGTCCGCGCCGTTCGGCGACGACTGGCTGCGCATCGGGATGCTGAAGGGCTACACCGACGGTACGCTGGGCTCGCGCACGGCGTACATGCTGGAGCCGTTCAGCGACGACCCGTCCACCCGCGGCCTGCCGCAGTACCGCGACTCGCAGCTCGACTCGCTGGTGGCGGCGGCCGACGCGGCGGGGCTCCAGGTGATCCTGCACGCCATCGGCGACGCGGCGAACCGGCAGGCGCTGAACGCGTTCGAGCGGGCGGCGCGCGCGAACGGCACCAGCGGCCGGCGCCACCGCATCGAGCACGCGCAGGTGCTGGACCGGGCGGATATCCCCCGCTTCCGGCAGCTCGGCGTGATCGCGAGCATGCAGCCCACGCACGCCACCAGCGACATGCGGTGGGTGGAGACGCGCATCGGTCACGAGCGCGCCGTGGAGGGCGCGTACGCATGGCGGTCGCTGCTGAACGCGGGCGCCAGGGTCATCTTCGGCACCGACTTCGCCGTGGAGCCCATGAACCCGATGGAGGGCATCTACTCCGCCGTCACCCGGCAGAGCCGCGAGGCGCCGGGCACACCCGCGGGCGGCTGGCTGCCGGAGCAGAAGCTGACGCGCGTGGAGGCGATCCGCCTCTACACCGCCGCGCCGGCCTACGGCGAGTTCCAGGAGGCGCGGAAGGGCACGCTCCAGCGCGGCATGCTTGCCGACCTCGTCGTCTGGGACGCCGACCTCCTTACCATTCCCGAGGCCGACATCCTCAAGGCCCATCCGTGGATGACCGTCGTCAACGGCCAGGTCGTCTACCATCAGTAGCCGTCCGCCGGAACGAGGCTTGGTAGATTGAAAGGAACGCGCGGGGCGGGTTGCCCCGCGCGTTCTTCGTTTTCGGTCGATAGCGAGAGATGCGCATCAGCCGAGCGGATTCGGGTCGAGCAGACGGGGTCGCAAATGGGGAGGCTTCGGATGCGATAAATCGCACCCCTACAGGTGGTTAGGCTCTCGATGAGGTGCTGAAAGGACGCGGGCCCCGCGATCCCCTTCTTTCGAAGTGGGTTCGCGGGGCCGCTTGCTGGTAGGCGATGCGCTCGGGGGCGCTGGCGGGATGAGGGGCGGGAAGCCTGCGGTTTTTTCACTGCGAGGAGGGAAACTACGGTACTGCAACTGCGATCTATGGTGCAGCGGGTCCCGGCGGTCGCGCCGATTCCGCTTGGGTGAGCGTCGTCAGCCGTTGACGCGGTTCAGCAGTGCCTCGATGGCGGCGGCCTTGGCGTGCGGCTCGGTGATCTCGCCCGCGTCGGTGCGCGGGGCGGGCCCGTTCTGGCGGGCCTGGACGGGGCTGGCGGCGTGCAAGCGATCGGCGCCGCGCCTGAACCATTGCTGCATCTGCGTTTCCTTCATCGTCGAGTTGCGGAGGTCCCGCGGTTACGTGATTCCTGGGCGGCCGTGCATCCTCTCGATCCTCCTGCCGGCTGCCCATCATCAAGGCAACTGCCGAGCCGTCCCGGCCCGCAAAGCGCATCCGGATACACAGCAACGAGATACGACGGATCGACCGAAAGCTGACCGCCCGCCCAGCGTCCGTTTTCGGGACAAGCCGGTCCCAGGAGTGGGGCACGCACGCCGCAGCAACCGCGTGACTGCACCGTCTGTGTCCCAATAGAGCGCATCGTCTTTCCCGCATCCTCCGAAATCCGCCACTACGACGAGAAGCG
>DASRQW010000325.1 GCA_035696245.1 Longimicrobiaceae bacterium
CCGCCGACCAGGCGCGCGGCAAGACCACCGACCCCGCCGCGGCAGACTCCGCGCGCACCGGCAAGGCGAGCACCAACAGCACCTCGCCCGCCGGCGCCGAAGCGGGCCGCACCGCCCCCGCCACCGCCTCCCCTGCGGTCCGCACGCCGTAACCGCGGGAGCGCATCAGTCTGCCCTCGACGTGAACGGCCAGGGAAGACGGGATAATGAACGGAGGGCCCGCGGGACGGTTTCCGCGGGCCCTTCGTTTCATCCCGCCAGATCGTGTGCGGAGCGACATCGCCGAAGCGGCGATGCAGCAACACTTGCATCTGCTCGGGTGTGCGAAGCTCGTGGACGAATCGCCGTCAGCGGGACGCGGGCTACTCTGTCGCGGCAGTGAACCTCACCACGATCCATCCTACCCGCCAACGCGCTTCTGGTCTCCCCTCCCCCAGGCAGTTTTGGGGGAGGGGCCGGGGGAGGGGGCCCTCTCCCCGCCCCAAAACCAGCAAGGCCGCACCTCTCGATGCGGCCCCGCTCGTCCATCATCCATCCATCTCCCGCGTCTACCGACCTGCCGAACGTCGGCGGATGCGAGACGGCTACGGGTTTCCGGCGCCGTTGTTGAAGTCGACCTTGGGGGCCTGGTCGGACCCGGCGGGGGCCTGGTACGGCTCCTTGCGCTGGGCGCCCGTGGCCTTCGCGGTCATGGCCTGCGGGAAGGAACGGATGTACGTGTTGTACTGTCGCACGGCCTCGTTGTAGTCCTGGCGCGCGTTGGCGATGCGGTTCTCGCTCTCGGCCAGCTGGTCCTGCAGCGCGGTGAAGTTCGCCGTCGCCTTGAGCTGCGGGTACGCCTCGACCGCGATGTTGAGGTAGGTGCCGATCTGCCGCGTCACGGCCGCGTCGGCGGCGGACATCTGCTTCACGTCCTTGCTCTGCACCGCCTGGCTCACCTGCTGCTGCGCCTGCGTGAGCCCGGCCTGCGCCTGCTGCACCTGCCCGGCGCGCGCCTTCGCGACGTCGGTGAACGTGCCGCGCTCGAAGTTGGCCGCGCCCTGCACCGTGGCGACCATGTTGGGAATGAGCTGGTTACGCGCGGTGAGCTGCACGCCGATGTTGGACTTGGCGGCCTCGGCCTTCTCGTCCAGACCTTGGATCTGGTTGTACCCGCACCCGGCGAGCGAAAGGGTCAGGCCGAGCGCCGTCACGATCTTCTGAAGCCGCATTGGTCCTCTCCGAGATGTCGGTTGATTATGGGTCGTGCCTCGCCGCCGGCCGCATCGCGTGCGCCGGGCGGCCTCTACAGCCCGCTACGCCGGAAGGCGGTCCACGAAGTCCACCACGCGCCCTACGCCGTCCAGGTAGCCCACCACCTCGGGCGAGTCGGCGCCAGGCTTCAGCTCCTCGCCCGAGCGGCGGGCGGCCAGGATGCGCAGCATGGGCGCCGCGTCGAACCCCACGCGCGCCGCCGTCTTCCGCACCACCTGCTCCGGGTCGTGCACGCCCTCCTCGCCCGCCAGGCGCAGCACCGTGCGGAAGAGCACCAGGAAGGTGCTGAGCGACCGCTTCACCAGCGCCCCCAGCTCCTCCGGCGTGCCGGACGAGACGAGGTACGCCTGCCGGAGCTGGATGTACTTGCCCTTCAGCTCGTTCTCGCACTGGAGCCGCAGGTCGGCCGGGTCGATGGTCACTCCGTCGAACGGGTCGGCGCCGCGAAGCACGTGGTGCGCGTCGCGGATGTCGGCCAGCTCGATGGGGAAGACGTCCGCCGAGCGCCGCCACTCCTCCGCCCCCAGCACCATCGGCGGGGGGTTGCCCCCCGCCGCCCACTCGCGCGCCAGCGCCGAGCCCCGCCGCAGCGCCGCGGCGGACGTGTCGCGCAGCAGCACCAGCACGTTCAGGTCCGAGACGCCCTCGTGGAAGTGGCCGCGCGCCGCCGACCCGTACAGCACGGCCGAGACGAGCTCGCCGCCGTACACCCGCTCCAGCTCGGCCGCGAACTTCTCGGCCCGCTCCATCTCTTTGCCCATCAACGCGCTCCGTGGTCGCTGGTCACCAGCTTCTGCCCGCACCGCCTCCGCCTCCGCCACCCCCGCCGAAACCACCGAACCCTCCGCCTCCGCCGAACCCGCCACCCCCGAAGCCGCCGCCTCCGAACCCGCCGCCGCCGCCCATGGGGAACGGCAGGATGACGGGGAAGCCGCCGCGCCGCCGCCTACGCCCGCCTCCCCCGCCGCCGCCGCGGAAGAAGAAGAGGATCACGACGATGACCATGATGATGAGGCGGAACGGGATGCCGCCGCCGCCACCGCGCCCCACCGGCATCGGCTGGGTCTGCACGCGCGGCGCCGGGGCAGGAGAGGCCCCCGGGCTCGTGAGCTGGAAGTGGAACTCCTTGGCGTACTCCCGCGCCACGGCCACCGCGCCCTGGTACAGCCCGGTCCCGAAGTCGCCCGCGCGGTACGCGGGGAGCATGTACTGGTCCTGGATGCGGCCCGCCACCGCCGCGGGGATGAAGGTGTTCGCCCCGTAGCCCACCTCGATCTTGGACTCGTGCTCCTTGGGCACGAGCAGGATCACGGTGCCGCTGTTGTTGTGGGGATCGCCGGGCTTGTTGGTCTTGCCTCCCACGCCCCAGTCCCGCAGGATCTGAAGGCCCACCTCGTCGCGCGTGTGCCCGCCGAGCGTGGGCAGGGTGACGACGGCGATCTGGCCGCCGCCGCTCTTGTCGCGCACCTCCTGCAGCACGGCGGCGATCTGCCGCTCCTGCGCGTCGGGGATGACGTTGGCGAAGTCGTTGACCAGGCCCGTGGGCGCGGGAATCGCGAGCTTGCCGCCCTGCGCCCCCGCGGGAACGGCGGCGAGCACGAGCATTGCTGTTGCGGCCAGCAGCCGCGCGGCGGCCGTGGTCCGGAAGCGCCCGGCTTGTCCGCCCCGCGGCGCGTCCATAGGTTGCCTCGTTTCCCTGTCCAGTCCAGCCTCCGGAGCTGCTAGATGAAGCCTGCGTTGGTGCCGCTGCTGTTCGCGTCTTGCGTCGCGCTCGCCGCCTGCGGGAAGCCCAAGGTGGTGGTGCGCGCGACGCTGGGCGCCGACGGGCCCATCTCGGACCTGCCGGTTCGCCTGCTGCCCTACGACCGCACGGCCATTTTGGATTCGCTGGGACGCCTGATGAAGACCCCCGAGCCCGCGATTCCGCAGGAACTGATCCAGCAGCTCCAAAGCTTAGACGCCGAGCAGGAAGCGGTCAAGCAACGGGGAGACACCGCCGTGACCCGCTGGGACGCCGCGCGCCGGGCCCTGAGCGCCCGCGCCGAGGCCATCCGCGCCGCCCGCCAGGCGTGGGCCGCCAAGGCGTACGCCAAGTTCGACAGCGCCGTCATCAAACGTACCGCGAACACCGGCTACACGGAGAAGGTCGACACCACCGACGCCGCCGGCCATGCGGCGATGACGGGCGACGAGGGCAAGTGGTGGGTCGTGGCGCGCTACACGCTGCCGTACAGCGAGCTGGAGTGGTCCATCCCCGTCACGCTCCAGAAGAAGGGCCAGGACAGCGTCGTCGTCGTCCTGGACCGCTCCAAAGCGAAGGTCGAGCCGTTCCTCTGACCCGCATCGCTCCCGCGGCCGGACGTCGGTTGCGCGGACGGGAGATGCGGGGCGGTTCGGTAGATAGGGGATGTGGATTGAGAAGGCACGGCGGATTGATGGGATGCAGTGCATCTCCCGAAAAGCGCGTGCGACACCACGAAGGCAACGGAGCGGAGATGTTCAAGCAGAGCTCGGGAGCGGAGTTCGAGGAGCAGTCCGAGGGCGGCACGCGCTACCTCTTCTCGCTGGACCACTTCGACTTCACCGACGCGCTGGGCGACGGCGGCGCCATGCGCCACTTCGTCGTCCACACCGGCGCAACGGAGGACGACGCCAGCTACTTCGAGGCCGACCAGGCCACGATGTACGAGTTCATGGCGCGCTACCTGGCCGGCGAGTACGAGAAGAACGAGTACGGCATGACCCGCTCGCCCGCGCACGAGGCGCTGCTGGACACGCTGGAGATCGCCGCCGCCCGCGCCCGCGCCGGGGAGTCCGACTTCGCGCTCGACGACCTGGACGTCAGCGACGAGCTGGACGAGGCCGGCTGGGACGACGAAGACGCCGGCGGAGCCGGGATATCGGACGGAGAGGGCGAGCGGACGGCGTAAGATCCTGCCCGCCACTCCGCATCTTCCATCCCGACCCTACCGCGTTCCGCCGACAGAGTCTTCATCGATCCGCCCCTTGTGCGGCTGAGCGCCCCGCTTCCCGTTCGCGGAAGCGCCAGGCCGTAGACGATGCCGGGAGATGCGAGCCGGACCGGCTTCTGGAGGTCCGGAGGGAATGACGGAGGAAGAGAAACGAGCCGGACGCGATCACTCGCGCCCGGCTCGTTCACATCTTCCGATACGTGCTGCCGTCCGCTTACTCCTTGGAGCGGCGGACGGAGACGGGGCGGCCCTTGATGGTGGCGCGCGACATGGCGTTGATGACCGTGTCG
>DASRQW010000326.1 GCA_035696245.1 Longimicrobiaceae bacterium
GCTCCCACTCCAGAACTGCACGTGTCCACGAGCACAAGCAGTCCGTCGACGCCGGGACCCACGGTGGTGCGGTGCAGGTCCTTGATGAACTGGACGAGATGGAACGAGGTATCGGAGGTGGGAGAGACAGAAGCGTTGTAGGGCTGGAAGAAGAAATCGCGATCAGGATCATTTTCCGCATGCTCACCGTGTCCGATGAAGGCCAAGACAAGCATCTCTCCTGCTTCCGCCGCACCGCGGTAAGCATCGCTGACTGCCGCTTTCAACTCAGCAACGTCGGGGTCCAGCACCAAGCCTCCGGAAGCGAGTGCCGGCACGCACGCCCCCAGTTCGGGAGTGCACAGAACTTCGTAGAGATCCTGCGCCACTGAGGGGAGAAAGTCGAGGTGAGGGTATTGCCGACATTGTGATGCGATGATCAACGCCCGCCGGTTTCCGATACTCGCGGCTGTCTCCTGCGTTGCTCGGCCGTCCCGCCGTTGTGGGACCGGAGAAGGGAAGAGAGGTATCAATTTGAACTATGTGTGGGAGAGGCTGGAAGTCATGCGGCGAATAGATGCGCTCCAGCAACGACACTGTCAACGCCCGCAACAGCACCGCACGGCTACCGGCACTCACTGCTCACTCCTGTGGCCCTGTAGGCTGAACCAGGTCCGTTCAGCTGGCACTTAGCCGGAATTGGGGAGGAGGTCGGCGGAGCCATCCTCAAGCCCTTCGCATGGGTCGTCGTGGCTGAGAGGACGTGCCAACTCGGCGGTTAGTCGTCGCGGTGCTAAGGAGGCAGGTGAAATCCGAACACCGGACAACCTAGAGTCAGGCACTCCCCGTGCTACTGTCGGCCGTACTGTCCGTTGATTGCGCTTAGATGCTCCACGGGCTGGATCGTCATCGGCAGGTTGCGCGCGCCAAGTGAGCAAATACCTTCTCGCGCAGCTTTCTGGGATGGCGGCTGTTTGCAGAAGCTCCTGCGACGACAATTCACAGTCCGTGATGTAGAGAATCGCAGCGCCTCGCTTCCGCGGTGTGAGTTGGCTGCTGTCCCTTCTGCTACTCAACCACCCGTGACGGCCTGCATCGAAGCAGTCATCAGCGCGTACACGCCGCCGACGAGCAGTGCCACCGGGACCATGATGACGATGATCGCCAGGGGCTCCAGCCTGCTGGTGAGCTTGTCCACGCTGTACGAAGTCTCCTCCTCGTAGTACTCCGCCAGCTCCCCCAGCATCTCCCCGAGCCGGCCGCTTTCCTCGCCGACGCGCACGAGCTTGCTCGCGATCGGCGCGATCCCGGCGAGCTGCATCTCCTGCCACAGCGGCCGGCCGTGGCCGTGGCCGCGGGAGACGGCGCCGAGCTGGGCGCGCAGCTTCCGGTTGCCGATCGTCTGCGCCGCCATCTCCACGGCCGCGGCGACCGGCGAGCCGCTGGAGTAGAGGATCGCGAACAGCCGGGCCCACGCCGCCAGCGCGGCCTGGGAGAGCAGGGTGCCGAGGATGGGGATGCGCAGCATCGCCCCGTCCACCCGCGTGCGCAGCCCCTCACGCGTCCGGTAGGCTCGCACGCCAATCCACCCCAGCAGCAATCCCCCCAGCAGCATCGCCGGCCCGGCGACGGTAAGCACGTGGCTCGCCCCGAGCATGATCCGCATGATGAGCGGAGCTTCGGCGCCGGCGTCCGCGACCGCTTTCGCGAAGCGCGGCACCACCACGTAGAGGATGAGGATGGAGACCACCGTCCCGACTCCGAGGATCGTGGCGGGGTAGGCCAGCCCCTTCACTACCTTTCGGCGGGTCTCCTGCGAGCGCTTCCGGCTTTCCGCGAGCATGCGCATCACGTCCTGCAGGTTGGCCTGCTCGCCGGCGCGGACGGCCGCGACGTACACGGGGTCGAAGACTGCCGGGTGCTCCGCCAGCGTGTCCGCGAGCGAGCGCCCGCGCCGCACGTGCACGCTCACGTCCCAGAGGACGCGCTCCATTCGAGGGTCCCCCAGGTCGTCGCGCGTGACCTCCAGCGACTCCTGCAGCGTCAGGCTGCGCAGCAGGGACGCGGTCATGCGCGTGAACAGCAGCACGGAAGCCGGCTTGGGCTTGCCGCTCCCCCATTCCCGCGACAGGAAGGACGGCCGGATGGAGGAGACGTGGACCTGGTCGCGGCTGGCGAGCGAGTCCCGGGCGACCATCTCGCTGGGTGCCTTGATGCTCCCGGACACGGGCTCTCCGAGGGCGTTCACCCCCGCGTAGTGGAACGTTGGCATGGTGGCTCAGGTCTCCTTGAGGACTTCCTCGATGGTGGTCTGCCCCTCGCGGATGCGCGCCCAGCCCGCCTGCCGGAGGGGCTGCATGTGGTCGGCGAGACCCGCGGCCGCGATCTCCTTGTCTGGCCGGCCCTGCGCGATGAGGCGCCGGATCGTGTCGTTCACCTCCAGGATCTCGTAGAGCCCGACCCGGCCGCGGAAGCCGGTGCCGCCGCAGGCGTCGCAGCCCCCGCCGCGCATGAAGCGCATGCCGCCCAGGCGCCGCGGCTCGACCTGGGCCAGGGACAGGGCGGAAGGGTCGGGATGGTACTCCTCCTTGCACGCCGGGCAGATCCGGCGCACCAGGCGCTGGGCGATGACCAGACGGAGCGTCCCCGCGACGTTGTAGGGCTCCACCCCCATGTCCAGGAGGCGCGACACCGCGCTCGCGGCGTCGTTGGTATGGAGGGTCGAGAGGAGCAGGTGGCCCGTCATCGCGGCGCGCGTCGCGGTCTCCGCCGTCTCCGGGTCGCGGATCTCCCCGACCATGATGATGTTGGGGTCCTGGCGGAGGACGGAGCGGAGAACGGAGGCGTACGAGAGGCTGGTCTTCTGGTCTTCGGTGCGCCGGATGTTGACCTGGGTGACCATCGGGACCCGGCGCTCCACGGGGTCCTCGATCGTCACGATGTTGGTCTCCGGCCGGGCGAGCGCGCCCAGGATGCCGTAGAGCGTGGTCGACTTTCCCGATCCCGTGGGACCGGTCACGAGGATCATCCCCCAGCTCTGCTTCATCGCCTGCTCGACCAGCTCCAGGTTGCGGCCGGTGAGGCCGAGATCGGCGAGCCCCAGGGCCTGCGCCTTCCGGTCCAGGACACGGAGGACAGCCTTCTCGCCCAGGACGGTGGGCAGGGTGGAGACGCGGAACTCGACCGTGCCGCGCCCGCTCGGCAGGGTCAGCCGGCCGTCCTGGGGCACCATGCGGTTGACGCTGTCCATCCCCGTCGCGCGCGCCTTGATGTGGCCGACCAGGTCCTGCTCCAGCTCGGGGGGGAGCTTGTTCCATTCGCGCAGCACGCCGTCCACGCGGAAGCGGACCCATCCGTAGCCGGGGAAGAACTCGATGTGGACGTCGCTGGCCTGCTGCCCGACCGCGTCGCGCAGGATGAGGTCGGTGAGCTGGGCGACCGCGGACGCGTGGACTTCGCGGTCGAGCGTAGCCCCGCGGCCGTCTCCGCGGCGCCCGGCCTCCGTGGCCGCGCGCTGCGTGAGGTCGCCCACGTCCACCACGTCCATCTTCGGCTCCTCGCGCTCGCGAACTGCGGCGGCGATGCGCGCGTACACCGCATGGGCGTCGGCGAGGACGGGCTGCGGCTGCAGGTCCGCGCCGAAGATCCCCTGCAGCTCGGCGAGCATCCCGAGGTCGAACGGATCGCACACGGCGATCTCGACGGCACGGCTGGTCCGCGCCAGCGGGAACGCGCCGAGCCGGCGGGCGACCTCCGGCGGGAGCATGTCTTCCAGCTCGCGGTTGCGAGGGTAGTCGTCGGGATCCGCGACCCGCTCCCCCCGGAAGAGCTCGGCGAGCGCGGCGCGGGCGTGCTCCACAGCGACGCCCGAGGCGCCGAGGAGGTGGTCCAGCAGCTCGGGGCGCCCGGGATCGGCCGCCCGCGCGGCTTCCGCCTGCCGGACGTCGGCCTCGGAGACGTGGCCCTGCTCGCGGAGCCACGCGACCGCCCGGTCCTGGCGGCCGGAGGGGTTCATGGGGGTCATGGCGCCGGCGCTGGAAGGAGGGTGCGGGACGGCGGGGACGGCTGCGCCGGGACCCGGACCGGCCACCGCCGGCCGGGAGGGGTGATCCCGCGGGTCAAGTGAGGATTCAACTCCCGGAGCGCGGACGGGTCGGTGCCCAGGCGGTGCGCCACGGAGTCGAGCGCGATGCCGCCTGGGACCCAGACTTCACGGAAGCGGAGCGGAAGGCTCTCCCCGGCCTCCACGCCCCAGCCCCGCGGCGCCCGCCCGACTCGGGCGGCGGCGAGGACGTGCGGTACGTAGGCCCGGGTCTCCGCCGGGAGCGTCCAGCGCCGCGACCAGAACGCTCCGCGCGCGCGGCCCGCGCGTCCGACGCCCGCGTTGTACGCGGCGAGCGCGGTGTGCCAGTCGTGGGTCTCCCGGTAGAGGTCGGAGAGGTGGCGGGCTGCGGCGTTCGTCGCGCGCACGGGATCGCGCCGCTCGTCCACGTAGGCAGAGACCTCCAGCCCGTACGCTCGCGCCGTGGCCGGCATCAGCTGCCACATCCCCGCCGCGCCCGCCCGGCTCGTCGCCTCGTTCTTCCACTCGGACTCCACCCAGGGCAGAAACGCCAGGTCGCGGGGGAGCCCGCGCGCGGCCATCGCGCCCTCGATCAGCGCGCGGTACCTCCCGTACCGCCGCAGTGCGGTCCCGCTCTCCGGGTCCGTGGCGAGATGGACCGCCCAGCGGTCGACCTCCGTGGCGGGGTCCTCGTGTCCGCGGCGCACTCGCGCCTGGGCATCCCTCAGCAGGACACCGGCGTGGGGCGCCGGTGCAGGCGGGCCGGGCGCGTTGTCGAGCGGCTGTGCGGCAGGGAGCGCCCGTGGCGAGCGGCGCGGCCCTGCAGCCGAAGGAACCGCGCTCGCTGCGGCCGTGAGGGCCGGCGACGCTGCGCCCGGAGGTGCGGCGGCTGCCCCGAGGACGGCCGCGGCGGTGAGCAGCGCGAGCACGGCCGCGCCGTAGCGGAGCTCGGCTCGGGGACTCACAGGACCAGGGGAAGCAGGGCGTCCACGACGGCGGGGTCGAGCGCGGTGCCGCGCATCTGCCGCACGAGCGCTGCGGCCTCGCCATTCGTGAGCGCGGTGCGGTACGGCCTATCGTGGGTGAGGGCGTCCCACACGTCCGCGGCGGCGACGATCCGCGCCGGGAGCGGGCTCCGGTCCCCCGCGGTGCCATCCGGGTAGCCTCCGCCGTCCCAACGCTCGTGATGGCTCCGCGCGACGGTGGCCGCGAGGCGAAGCACGGGGTGCCGCGCCTCCCCGAACAGCCACGTCGCCACACAGGTGTGCATCGCGAGCTGCTGCCGCTCCGTGGCGGAAAGCGGACCGCTCTTCACCAGCAGTGAGCGGGGCAGCACGACCTTTCCGAGATCGTGAAGCTCCGCTGCCGAGGCGAGCTCCGCGGCGAAGGACGCCGGCAGCCCGAGCTCCCGGGCCAGCGCGCCGGCGAGCGCGGCGAGGCGGCGGCCGTGTCGCGGGTCGGGGTCGCCGCTCCTGCCGAGCGCCGCCGCCCGCGCCAGGAGAGGCCCCGGCTCGGCCGCGTCCATCAAGGCGCCGTCGAGCGCCAGCAGGCGCTGGCGAAGCCGGGCGAGGCTGAACGGATTGCGTGGCGGGGCGGGGCAAGGAGGGCAGGCGAGCATTCGGTTCGATCAGGCCTGGGGGGAGTCGGCGCGTTCCCGCGGAAAGCGAACGGGGTACCACGTTCGCAATGACGTGGTACCCCGTCCGACTGCCGCGGAGACGCTCGGCCCGATGCACGAAACGCCCACCCAGGCCCCCCTCGCCCCCGCCGAAGAAGAGGTGCGCGTCGTCCTCCGGGCGCTTCTCGGGCGCCTGCTGGCGATGGAGCCGGAGCGGTACAGCCCCCTGTACGTGGGGCCGCTCCGCCGCGCCGAGCCCGTCCGCCGCGCCCTCGCCGAAGCATTGGCCCGGAACGGCGGAACCCTCGTGGGCGCGGAGGCCCTGTGGGAAGGGGGACCCGCCGATGCGGTGGGACTCGCGCCGTTGCGGGCGGCCGCGCAGATCCTGCGCGACGGCGCCGGGCGGCGCTGGGTGATCGTCGGGGAGGAGGATCCCGATCAGCTCCCGCCCGAGCTGCTGGCCCGGCTCGACGAGGTGGGCCTGGTCTACGACACCCGCCAGGTCCCCGCTCCTCCCGCGCGCCCGTCCCCCCTCGGCCTCGCCATCGCGGAGCATGCCGGCCAGGGCGGTCCGTGGCTACTGCGCGTCGCCACCGAGCCCGACGCCGCGTCGGTCGTCGCGGCGGAGGCGGCGCTCCGGCTGCGGGTCCTCGGATACGCCGCGGGGGCCGTGTGGGAACCGGGGCCCGACGGCGACGCGTCGTCTGCCGTCATCCCGGCCTCGGAGCGTGCGGCGCTCGTGTGCACGCTCGATGTCCCGCTGACGCCCGACCGCGCCGCGGCGCTGGTGCGCCGGGCGCAGGAGCAGTGCGCCGCCCTTGTCCTGGTCGGGCCGGCGTCCGCCGTCGCCTCGGCCGGTGCTGGAGCGGACTGCCCCTCCACCTGGGTGCGGGCGGCGCCGGAGCCGGTGCCAGACACCGTCCGGAGCGCCGCATGGCCACCTGCGCGGGAGGTGCTGACGGGGGCTCCCGAGCCCGGCGCCGAACGCGAGCTGATCGCCGCGATGGGCGTCACGCACCGCGAGCTCAACCACACCGTCCGCTCCGCCGCGTCATGGGAGCGCCCGGGGTACCTGCTCGTCTTCACGCCCGAGCGCTTCGGCTGGATCGCCATCGACGGCCGCGACGGCGTCGTGGGGGCGTGGCGACTCGGCGAGCCGGCGCGCGCGCGGCAGGAAGCGGACGACCTCCTGGGGCGGGTCCGCGCCATGTCGCTCTGGGCCGGGAGCCGCGCCCTGTTCGTCGCCGCGACGCCTCCCCTTCCGGAGCGGGGGCCCGGACCCGTGGTGCTCGTGGACACCGTGGACCTGGACATCCGCCGCACGCTGGACGAGGCACGGGAGGGCAGGGTCCAGCCCGGTTCGCTTCCGCCGGACCCCGTCGGCCTCCCGCCCAGCCGCATCGCGCGCGAGCTGCTGTGGTGGGGTCAGGGGCGGCACGCCCAGGAGCTGCTTCAGGCGGCGGAGCGCGCGAGCCCGTGGGGGATCGAGGAGGAGCTGCTCCTCGGGTACCTGAGCGCGGAACGCGACCCGGGCGAGGCCGCGGCGCGCCTCCAGCACGCCGCCCACCGCCTTGCCAGCGATCTCGGCGGCGCGAGATGGGGCCAGCACGTCGACGCCACCCTCGCCGCGCTCCTGCTGGACGTACGTGCCCACCCCAACCGCGCCCCGCACGCGTGGGGCGTGGTGGACCGCTGGATCGAGAGCCTGGGCGAGGAGTGGATCGGGACGGCGCGGCGTGCGGCCGTGGTCTACGAGCTCGCCGCCCGCGCCGGGGAGCTCGACCGCGCGGCGCGGTTCCGGGACCTGGTCCTGCGGTTCGCGACGCCGGGCGACGAGCTTCCGGGGTGGGTGGAGCGCAGCGACCCTCTCCCCCTGGCCGGGGCGGCGAGGTGAGCAGCGCCGTGGCCCGTCTTGCGGAGCCGCCGCCGCGGCGTGCGCCGGAGCTGCCCGCGCTGTCCTTGGACGAGGTGGTGGCGCTTCGGCTTCCGCTCTGCTTCGTGGTGGAGCCCGACGTGATGTGGGCGGAGCAGGCCATCGAAGCGCTCCTGGACCACGTCGCGGGAGAAGGCCCCGGTCAGGGGGGTGAAGCGGTGGTGGCGCGGTGGACGCGCGGTCGCGGGTGGGTCTGCCTCGGCGGATTCGGCTTCGCCCTCGCCGGCGGGGAGGCTCCCACCGGGACGGTGGGCGACGAGCTCGTCCGCCTCGCCGGCGTGCTGGCGAGCGGCACGCGCCGCGGGCACGGGGCCCATCCTCTCGACGGGGCTCTCTTCTCCATCCGCGGGCTCCAACCCGAGCTGCAGCACCTGGTCACGGCGGAGATCCTGGTGGACCTGGTGCGCCAGCTATCGGAGCGCGGTGCGACGCTCGTGGTCGAGCTGCACGGGGTGCCGGAGCCCTGCGGCGCCTGGGGGGCTGCCGCCCGGCTCGGTCCCGTGCTCGCTCTCGATCCCGCACCGATGGAACGCTATGCGGCCGCGATCAGCACCGTCCGAGACGCCGCTGCGGCGATGCACGCGCCGGAGCCGGATTCCGGCGATGTGGTGGCGCTCTTCGCGGGCCTGACGCAGCTCCAGGCGACGGCGGCGGCGCGGGTGACCCGTAGCGCGTGCGAAGCGCCGCGTCTCGGCACGGCCGTGCTCGACATCCTGGCGGCATCGTGCGAACGCGTCCGGTCCGTGCTGGAGGGCATCGCCGAATGAGACCGCCGCCGGTGTGGGTCTGGGCACTCCCCGCGGCACTCGCCGCCGGGGTGCTCCTCGGCGCGCGGCGGACGCAGGACTGCGCTCCTGCCATGCCGGGACGCGTCGAAGGTTCCCCACGGGCTGCCGCCGCCATGCCTCCCGGGCCGCCCGCCCAGCCCCAGCTCATCGCCCCCGGAACCCCCGTCCCCGCCGGCCCAACCCCGATCGACACGGCGGGATGGGGTCCGGACGGCGGCACCTACCAGCCGCTCCTAGGGGCCGCCGCGCCGGGAGACACCCTCCCGTCCGCGCCGGCTGGACCGGGCGCCGAGGGTGCCTGGGACGCAACGCCGGGCCATCCGGCACCTCCTCCTCGCCTTGCACCTGAGCGGGTGGCGGGTGGCCCCGCCCAGGAACTCACCCGCGGCGCTGCGCTCGCGCGCCCCCTGATCGCTTCCAACCTGGGAAGCGGCCGCCTTTCCTTCTACAGCGCCTGGGACGCGCCGGCAGAGCGGGCGTCGCTGGTTGGTGACTGGGCGGCCGTCGGGAGCTGCAGCGCCACGGTCCGGCTCGGCTATGAGCAGGCCGTGCCGGGGCTCGGGGCGATGCGCGGGGCAGGGAAGGCGGACCGTTCCCCGGGCTGGGACGTCGCGATCGTCGTTCCGCGGCAGCACTGCACCGGGGCCGGCGCAGCCTGGCGTGCCGCGCGTGCGCCGCGTCCCGATGAGGCGGCGGCGCTCGCGCCCCTGCTCGGCGGCGACCTACCCCGGACGGTCGTCGTCGAAGGGGAACGTGTGTGGGCTGCGTCCGGCCGACGCGCGCTGGTCGCCCGCCTCACTGCGGGGCGAGCCGTCGAGCTCTGGTCGGAAGCAGCGCCCGACGGTGCGTCCGTGCGCCTGTTGGGCCGCTGGCAGGGCGAAGGCGTCTGGATCGCCGTCCAGCCCGGTGGCCGCATCGCGCGCGTGTGGCGGGTCGGCTGAGTTGTGGTCCCGGATCACTCGTGTTTCCACCGCTTCCAAGGAGATTCCGATGTGCCGTCTGCTCGTTGCCCTGGCGCTCGCGTGCGGCGCGTGCGCGGGGGCGCAATCCGCCGAGTTCGGGCACCACCCATCCGCGGCGGTCCGGCCGCAGGATCCGTGGGAGGCATCCGGGCGGACTGGCGATCAGCCTGGCTCGCGCCGCGACCCCGCGGGATACCCGGATCCTGACAGCCAGCGCGCGCTGCCCCCTGCCGCACCGAGGGACACCGCGGGCGGGTCGCGCGGCGCGTTTGAGCAGCGGCGGGTGCTGGCGGGCCGTGGGCGGGCCTTCATGGCGGGGATCGCCGCATCGACGGGCGTATTTCCCCTCCGCGACCTGACATGGCCCGGCGACGCCCGGGTGAGCGAAGCGGGAGGGGACAGCGTCGCTTTCGCGACCGCGTGGATGGCGGGGAGGCAGATCGCCCCCGACGAATGCACGCGAGGGGGGGCACGCAGGGCCCTCCGCCTGGTGGGCGTCTTCCGCGCCCGCGGCGAGGCCTTGCTGCTGGAGGGACGCGTGGAGCAGCAGGACGAGCGTGTATGCGTCCCGGGCACTGCCGCGCATGCCCACCTCACCGCGTTCATGGACGACCTGGAGCTGTATGCCCGCGGGGTGGTCCGCGAAGGAGCGGCGGTGCCGGACCGGGGCTGACACCGTTCCCACGCTCCCGGGGCGGGGTACCACGCAGCGCCGGGTCACGGTCCGGCGCCTCCATCCCCTCCGCCCGTGTCTCCCATGTCCATTCGGTCGCTTCTTTCCACTTTGACCCTGGTTGCCGTCGCGTCCCCTTTGTGGGCGCAGCTCCCCGCATCCATGGGCACGGCCGCGGGCCTCGCCGGGACGGCGGTGACGGAGGCGCGCCGCGCCGACGCGGCAGCCTGGAATCCCGCCCTGCTCGGGATCTACGACGGCCCCGTGCGGACGAGCTCGATCCTCGGCCTCGATGCCCGCGCGCTGCCGGGCGGCGAGATCTTCGGCGCCGCGGCCAGGCTCGGTCTCGTGGGAGGCCACGTCGAGGCCACGCGGCTCGGGTCCCTGGGGAAGCGGATCCCGTGGGGGGCGAGCTCGCTGGATGCCGCGGCGCAGGTGCGCTGGGTCGCCGTCCAGAGCCGCGATCTTGGGATCACCGTGGACACACGGTACACGACGTCGGGGGCCGTCCCCACCGCCCTCGCCGCGGACCTGGGCGCGCGCGGTGTCGGCCCCGATGTCTGGCGGGAGCGGCCGGTCTCCCGCTCGCTCACAAGCGTGCTGACGGTCGGAAAGGGGAGGTACCTGGGCGAGTTGCCGGTCCTCGGGCGCGTATGGACGGGGGTCGCGGTGAAGGGCTGGTGGGCACACACCGTCGCGCGGGGGAGCTTCGAGGCGGACCTGCCGTCCGCGGAGGTCTATCGCGAGACCGTGCTCGGGAACGCGGGCGGCGCGGGCGCGGACGCGGGTGTAGCAGGATTCGCGGCCGGACGGCTCTGGTACGGCCTCTCCGTCACCAACGTGTACGCCACCAGCTTCCGTCCCGGCCGGGGGCCCCGCACGCGAGCCGTTCAGGCCGAGGTGGCCGCGGACGGCGGGCTCACGCTGCACGAGACGCTCAGTCCCGTCATCGCGGACGACGACCCGGATGCCGGCGCCGTAGCGCACGCGAAGGACCTGTGGGACGAGACGCGGTTTCCGTCCGTGCTCCGGGTGGGCGCCGCGTGGCAGGCGGGGTGGGGCACGCTCGCGGCCGCGGCCCTCGAGACGATCCGGAGCGGAGGGCTCGATCCGTCGGGCGTGGAGGCGCCGCGGAGCGTTGCGTGGCACGACGCGGCGAGCCGGTTCCGGCTGGCGTACGGATGGGGGAAGGATCGGAGCATCGCGGAGGCCGCAGTCTCGCTGGGGCGGTGCGACCGGCGCTGGACGGCAGGTCTTCGCCGCGCCGCGGGGGGCAGCTACGGGCTCACCCTGGACCTTTCGCTGTCGGACTTCGCGTGTAGTTTGCACGCCGGAGCCAGGTGAAATCTGGCATTTCCCGCATACGAGAACTGATCATGGGCGTTCCCCCCGCTACTCCTCCCGGTGAGGATCCGCACGCGGCCGACGCGTGGGCCGAGACCCCCTTCGACACCGTTCTGGAGCAGGCGGAGGAAGCGGTCGCTAGCGGCGATCTCCCCCGGGCCTACTTGCTCGTGGAGACGGTGCTGCGCAGGCCATCGCTTTCGGTCCGCGAGACGGCCGACGCGTGGGACCTGCGCCTCGGGATCGCGGTGGCCGAAGGTGACCAGCCCGGGGCGAAGCGGGCCGTGGAGGAGATGGCCGCCCGGCTGACGACCGGAGAAGTTCGCCAGCGAATCCGGATGGCGTGGCAGGGCCGCGCTCCCGATCCCGAGTTCGAGAACGCGCTCCTCGCGCTCGCGTCCAGGGGCGGGACTTCGGCGCCGACGTCCGCGGCACTGCGGCCGGCACCCGACGCATCCGTCCAGAGGCTGCTCGACGCCATTGGAGCCGATCCCGAGCTCGGCGACGTGGGTGCCCCGGATCCGGAAGCCGTCGCGCTCTTCTCCGGCGGAACGACGCTCTACGGGGTGGAGGAGCTGCGCTCGCCCGTCGAGCCGGAGCGTGTCCATGAGCTGCTGGCCGACGACGGCGCGGACGGCGCGCTTCCCCTCCTCGCCGGGACGGAGCTGGCGAGCCGCACGCCACGGGAGATCCACCGCATCGTCGCCGACCATCCGGGGGCGAGCGGCCGTGAGCTGCTGAGGCGGTACGCGTCCGAGCAGGCCCGCCGCACGTCGCTGGACGAGCTGCAGCACTCGTACGACCTGGCGGTCGAGCTCTTCGGACAGGAAGCGTGGGAGGAGGCCGCGCACCTGCTGCTGCCCGTGGCGACGATCGAGAACCCCGAGCGGGTGGGTGGCCTCGAACTCCTGGCGAGGGCACTGTTCGAGCTGGACCGGCTCCCGCAGGCGGAAGCGTACCTCAAGGAGGCCGTGCCGGTCGGCCGGCAGCTCCGCGACCCCGCGTATGCACCCCTCTTCTACTGGCTGGGAAAGATCGCGGAGGAGCGGGGAGACGCGGGCGGCGCCGTGGACTACTACGCATCGGCGGTGAAGCTCGCGCCGGACCTGGTCGAGGCGAAGCGCCGGCTGCAGGCGCTGCTCGCGCTGTGAAGGACGTCGCCGCGTCGCTCTACCGGATCTTCCTCGCCGACGCCCACGCGGCCGCGCGGGCCGGTGAGCCGGAGCGGGTACTGGAGTGCATCGGGCTCGCGCTCGACTTCGTGCCGGAGACCCAGCGGGAACGGGTGCTTCTCGCGGCCGCGGACCTCGTGCCCTCTGTAGGTACGGCCGCCCCGCACGGCTCGTCCGGTACGGCTACCGTGCCCCCTTTCGTTCTGCGGGTCAGCCAAGAAGCATGTCCGTCTCGTGAGCCCCGGATTACGTGGGAGCTGCGTCCCCCCGAGGCCGTTCGTCCGTCGGGTCCAGGCGCGTCGTTCGTACCGCTGGATGGGACTCTCCAACGCAAGCGATCTGGCACCCGGCGCGTTGCAGCGGTCGCGGTCCTACTCGTGGTCGTGGGCCTGGCGCTCGCCGCGAGGGTGCGGAACCACGTGCCGGGCGAGCGGATCCTCGCGATCATGGGGCGCGATCCGATAGCGGGAGCGCGCGAAGCGATTCAGCGCGGTGACGCAGAGGAGGCGCTGCGCCTCGTCGCACCCAGTGGGGACGACGCAAACGGCGAGGTGTGGTTCCTCCGCGCCTCCGCATACGAGGTCCAGGCCGACCGTGCGAACGCGCTCCACGCGCTCACCGTGGCCGCGGCCCGCGATGGTGAGGATGGAAGGTGGGCGATGGCCGCCGGCGACAGGCTCGTGAAGATGGGTGCCGTCTCGGAGGCCGCGGATGCCTATCTCTATGCGGTCACGCCATCTCGATCAGCTGCAGAGATCGAGCGCATCGCGCGCGTGCAGGAACTGGCTGGCCACTCCGACCGGGCTCGGCGCGTTCGGAGGAATTGATCCCGGCTGCGGTCCGACAACCTGCCCGCAACGGCGTACCATTCTACAGAGGCACTTGCACCTCTCGGAAATTCACGGCGGGGAAGTGCGGTGGAACTGCACCTACTGACGGGGTTTCCGCGTTCGTGTCCGGTCGCCCGATCGCTTGACCGGAGGCGGTTATTACAGGCAAGGCCACGCCCGGAGCCCCGCCGGCCGTGCGGTATGCTTCAGGGATCTCAATCGAATACGAAGCACCACCGCCGGGACCAGAGAAATGCTGAAGGACAACCAACATCTCGTCCCCTCCCAGGAGAGCGTTCAGGTCACACTGTCGCTGAACGGCTTGGGATGCGCGGCTTGGGCTGAATGCGCCCTCTATTGATCGGGCCTCGCGCGGGACCAATAGCGGGGTTTTGATGGTGTGCGAATCTGGTTCGCCGTTCCTGCGAATTCGATATGTGCCGGGTGCGACGAGCACGGCACCGGTTAGCCTCCCGATCGAGAGCCCAATTTCTCTTCGCCTCGGATCGTCCTCGAGTTCTCGACAGCTCTCTGCCAGCACCCGGACAGCGCCAGGCATCCGAATCAGCCTGGCGTGATGGGAATGCGACGTGTGCTTGCCCACCCGAAGCAGGTATGCACGTGCGGCCTTGTGGAGACTGGGATTACGGGAATTCCATCCGATTTGGAACGAGTTCCAGCGGGCCGGCTGAAGGTCGCTGTCCCCCCGACTCAGGTGGTTGACCAGGTAGTTAGCCACCTCGGGCTCGGCATCGGCGGCTGCCTGGAAGGCGACCCGGTAGGGATCTTTGTCGTCGATACCCATTGCCGCGAGCCAGCGGTCTAGGGTCATGTCGGCGCCCGGTGATTGGAGAGCCGTGATCGCGATGATCGCTCGGTGGGTCGCCACGGCCTGCAACCGGACAAGAAAGTCATCAGCATCCCCATCCTGAGCAGCGCTCAATACCTGTGCCCACTCGCGCCAGCGGGCAAACGGTATGTCTGCGGGCGCAGCGTCTCCAGCCCACCAGCTCGCTGTAGCAACGTGCGAAAGAATGAACGATTGCCACCCCATGCCAGCGAGAAGAGGGGGCTCCATGGCCAGCAATCGAGCGAACGCGCCAAATGCTTGAACCGCCAACGAGTGGAGAATTGAATGCATCTCGTCAGGCGTCCCAAGCTGCTGCAGAGCTTCGTGGATGAAGCCGAGAGGCCCATCGATCCGTGAGTCACGAGCATCTTTCGCAAGCAGCGTGAAGTCAGAGGCTCGGAGTAGCGCTTGGGCGACAAGGTAATCAGAGATCGCCGGATGGGGGAAAGCATAATTCGGGTATAGCGCTTCTGGTACTGTGGAGTACAGGAAACCATCTCGAACCAACGTCCCGGCATCCGGTTGCTCCGTCTCCGGGACGTTGTACCGAGCAGCAATCTGTTGAAATACCTCCACCTCTTCAACCGTCATCCGCATCGCCTTGGGCCAGACGGCCATAGCAAAATCCCCATACAGGCGGGGAAAGATCACCTGGAGATCGTCCGAAAAAGATGCCTGGATGATGAGATGTCTGATGAGCCGAACGAGTACTTCGGAGCGTTGGAGGGAGAGGATCTTGGGAACAGCCTTGGGATCGCCTTGGCTGACTGCAACAAAAGCGGCGATCATCACGAAGAGCGTTGTTCGCATTGCAAGATGCGTAAACGCCCTATCCGCGGCCGTATCCCCCAAGTCGGGCTCCAACCCGTTGGCTCGACAGAGGCTGATAAAGAACTCGAGCGCGAGTTCCGGCGTAATGACCTGTGGGGTGATGCACGCCGCACGCATCTCGAGGCCAGAGCCGGGTGCGTCTCGCGACGTGACGATGATTCGAAGTTCAGGCGCGTCGCCGAAATGGTCCGCGACGAACGAGTCGACGAAATCGATACACTCGGCCAGGCCACTAACGGTATGTAAATCCTCAATGACGAGGACCACGCGGCGTCGCCAGACTGCGAACGCCAATGCCTCCGTGGTCCTTAAAGGTCGCAGGAGCTTGCGTGTCAAGCTTCTAGGGGCGTGCTCGATCGACCTCCGCTGGCCGACTCGGGCGGCCAAGACGATCTCCTTCCAGAGAGGACGCGGTGCGGGACCTTCAGTGCGTGGACCGAGCTCCGACGCTCGCAGTCGGAGGATCAAGTCGGCCAGGCCCTTGTTATATCCAAGCAATTTGTTGAGGAGGTGGGTCTTCCCCGTTCCCGCACCGCCGTGGATGATCGTCCACCGATTTGTGCACTCCCATAACGGTCGCAGCGGATCCCCGCTTGCGTCACCTGCCCGAAGCATCGGAACCGCCCAGGGCTTCCTATCTGCGAGCTTGAGCCCGGCGTGGAACTCGGAGGTGTCTACGCTGAAGTCGTCGGTGAGAGGATCGCGGCGAAGGGTTCGGAGCAAATGCCATGATTCGAACCTGCCAAGCAGCGTTCTGCGCCAACCTCGGGGGGGGATCCGTGCGTAAGTGTCGATCGACGTCGAGTTCAACACCTGGTCAAGCTTGGCCCGCCGAAGATTCATAAATGCAACCACGCCACCGATGACGGCCGTGGGTAGCGCTATTAGTGCAGTGCTAAGGCTGACGACTGGCTCAGTCAGGCACTGGGACGGGGTCGACCAACACGTCCGGAGGGCGCCTTCTTGGGCGAGAACATTCAGAAGCTCGACTATCATTCGAATCCCGGTGTGCGCGACGACCACCCTTGAGGATCGTGAAGTTGTGAGGGTACAGCACAATCGGCTTGGTACGTAGATCGAAGTTGCAGACTTCCCCGGCTGAACCACACCCAGCATTGCCGAATATGTGACGGGGTGATCCGACCTGCTCCCGGTATATCGGAGTTGAAGCGGGATGCGGTAGGCTCGGACTCACTGCGTCCGCACATGGGAGAGTCCCACGCGTCAAAATACGGGCTGTTGTTCGGGAAGCCAAGGGAAACGCAGGCTATATGTGGTGGCGTCTCCTCTGCTCGTGTCCTGCGCGAGCCATCTCATGCCCGACGGAACGCGCCGGCGGCAGCTTGCCCCGTAGTGAGACGCCGGTCCACGGATTTTACGTCGTTCGCATGCTCACGCGCGGCATCGTAAGGGATCTGTCCAGCGGCGACGAGCTCGGCCAGCGACTGCTCCAGCGTCTGCATCCCTTCCCGCCGCCCCTCCATCGCCGAACGGATATCCGTCGTGTTCCCTGACGCGATGTTCGCCGCGATTGCCGGCGTGTTAACCAAAACCTCGAACGCCGCCACCCGCCGCCCGTCCACGGTCGGCACCAGCCGCTGCGTCACCACCGCGCGGAGCGCCTCCGCGAGCTGCGCGCGCACCTGCCCCTGACGCGCCGTCTCCACCATCCCCACCATCCGGGTGATCGCTGACACCGCATTGATGGTGTGCAGCGACCCCATCACGAGATGCCCCGTCTCCGCGGCCTCCAGGATGAGCTGGAGCGTCGCCGCCGTCCGCACCTCGCCCACCACGATCACGTCCGGATCCTGCCGCACCGCGTCCTCCAGGGCGCGCGTGAACGTCTCCGTGTGCACGCCTACCTCGCGCTGCGTGATCCGGCAGCGCCGCGGCGCGTGCGCGTACTCGATGGGGTCCTCGATGGTGAGCACGTGCCCCTCGCGCGTCCGGTTGATCGTGTCGACCAGCGCCGCCAGGGTCGTGCTCTTCCCCTCGCCGGAAGCTCCCGTGACGAACACCAGCCCGGCCGGTAGCCCGGCGAGTCGCGTCACGACCTCTGGGAGCCCCAGCGCTTCGGCGGTGGGGATCTCGTGCGGGATCCGGCGGACCACGGCCGCCACGCCCGTGAGCGTGTGCGAGGCGTTGATGCGGAAGCGCCCCAGCGAGGGAACGGCGTAGGCGAAGTCGATGCTCCGCGCGGCCGCCGATTCCCACCGGCTCCGGTCGGCGGGCGACATCGCGGCGACGAGCATCGCCTGGATCTGGCCGGCGGTGAGAGGCCCGGTGTCCATCGGCAGCGGGGTCATCTCGCCGGCAACGCGCAGCCAGGGCATCTCGCCGGCCGCGAGGTGCAGGTCGCTCGCTTCGCGCTTGGCGGCCGCGTCGAGCAGGAGGTGGAGCGGTTCGGACATGGCAGCGTTCCCGGGCTGGGCGTGCGGGGTAAAAACGGGGGCAGATGGACCCGCCCCGCCCGGCGGTCTCTGCTTCCCGTGATACCCCGCAGGCCGTTGTCGAGGCCGCTCACCCATGCCCCTTCCGATGATGCTTCGAGCTCTGTGGACCCTTGGTGCCGTGGCCCTGCTGGCAGGCTGCGGCGCGTCCGCGCGGGGCCCCTTCCTGCAGCCGGGTCCCCTCGGCCCCGAGAACGGCGACGTCCCCCGGACCGCCGGCCGCTGGCTGCCTGCCGCCCGGTACGCCGCCCAGCCGCATGGCGGCCTTCCCGCCGCGTTCTGCCCGCGCGCCGGGCACGCGCCGCTCGCGGGCGCCCACCTCGCCGGCATGGGCAGCTACCGCGCCCTGGTCGCCCCGCTGGCCCTCGGCACCGGGATGCCGCGGCTGAGCGAGCAGGCCCTGTCGCACGGCTACTTCGGTGCGCCGGGCGTGGCCGGTACGCTCGGCGACGCCCTGGCGCGCGAGAGCGGCGGCGCGTTCCGCCTCTCCTCCGAAGTCCTCCCCGTCCTCGTCGATCCCGACCCCGCGTTCGACGGACGCGCGCCGCGCCCGGACGAGCTGGCGGCGCTGATCCGCCGCGCTCTGGAGTCGTGGTCGCGCCAGGCGGACCTCGCCGCCTACGACAACGACGGCCCCGACGGCATCCCGGGCTCGCCCGACGACGACGGGACGCTCGATGCCGTGTGGGTGGTCGTCGAGGGCGGGCAGCTCTTCGCGCCCTACACGCTCCCCGGCGGCTTCGAGGTGTCCAGCCGCGGACGCCGCCTGCGCACGGGCCCGGTCAACCTCCTGCCCGCGCCCCGCGGCGTCCTCCCCGACCTGCGGGTCCCCCTCGACCAGATGCTCGCCAGCCTCGGTTTGGCGCCCACCGAGCGGTTCTTCCCCGCCGGCTATCCGCGCACCGTGGCGACCCACGGCCGCGCCCGCCTCGGCTGGCTCCCCGTCGAGCCCGCCGGCGGCAGCGACGATCCCGCCGTCCACGAGGGCGCGGCGGTGCTCGTCCCCCTCTCCGACCTGCCCGTGGACGCCGGCGCCTGGCTCGTGGAGCGCATGCGGGACCATGTGCTCACGTCGCGCATCGCGCTCCGGCCCGACGGCGCCTACCAGGTGACGGACAGCGAGCGGTGGGACCGGGGCTCCGAGCAGGTGCTGCCGCTCTCCTACCACCTCGGTGCGCGCGGGCCCACCGTGCTCGTGCGCTGGGACGCGGCCGCGCCGGACCCGCAGGTGAACGGAGCGCCCGTGGACGAGGCGCGGGCGGCCCGCCTCGCCGGCGGCGCACCGCGCACGGACGCCCCGGTTCGCCGCGCCGGCTCCGAGCCGCAGGTGGCCTATCGCTGGGTGCGCCTGGGGACGGACTCCGTCCAGGTGGCGATCGGCGGCGCGCCCCTCGTCCTCCCGTGAAACGCGGGCCGAGGCTTCTCCCGCGCGGGAGACTCCTGGCGCGGTGGTGGAGGACGGCGCGGGAACCGGCCCGGGCCACCCTGGCCTGGGCCGGTTGCGCAGGAGTCCTGGCCGCGGCGGGGTGGACGGTGGGTGCGGCAGGCCGGCCGGAGGCCGCCTGCGCATCGGAAGCACGGTGGACGCGGCCACCGCCCGCGGCGGCGCCACACCACCAGCCTGCCCGGGGCGCCGCCCCGTACGCCGCCGACGTGCCGGTGCTGCACGCCGCGGGCGCGGGGCGGGAAGCGGAGG
>DASRQW010000327.1 GCA_035696245.1 Longimicrobiaceae bacterium
GTGCCGGTGCAGAGGAACGACGTGCGGGTCCGCTGGCACGTGCCCGGGTCGCCCTCCACCGTCTCCGGGCACACCTGGCCCGGCCGGATGCGCACGAACGTGCCGTCGAACCGGCGGAAGCGGATCTCGTACGACTCGTTGTACGTGTTCCGCTGGTTGCACAGGATGCTGATGGCCACCGCCTCGCCGAGCCGGATGGACTCGGTGTGGTCGCTCCGCCAGTGAACGCCGGCAAAGTTGCGCGACAGGCCGATGTTGTCCACCAGCTTGTTGATCTCGCCCTCCACGGTGAGCACGGTGTCGCCGCTGGGGTTGAAGGCCGTGAGCGCCGTGCCGTCGTCGGTGGGGACCACCGGGTTCAGGATCAGGTGCTCGCCCGCGAAGAACGCCTTGAGGATGGTGCCCAGCGCGCCGGCCACCGTGGCGTGCCCCGCGCCGTACGACGGGTGGATGGGCGAGCCTTCGGCGAACGCCTGCGGCAGCAGGTAGGTGCCGCCCTCGGGGAAGCGCCGCAGATTGGCGTTCTGCTGGAGGTTGTGGTTGAAGATCAGCGGCAGGATCGTGGTCTGCAGCCGCGCGAAGTTGGCCGCGTGGAACGGGTACGCCGCCGCGCCGATGATCTGGTTGTGGATGCGCCCGCCGAACTCCTCGGGCCGCAGGCGCCGGTGCACGGCCCACTTCTCGTACCACACCGCCTTGAGCGCGCGGTTCATTGTCTCCAGCAGCAGCGAGACCAGGTGCGGCGGGCCGAAGGTAGCGAAGCCGTTCTGGTTGGCCGACTTGCCGGGGAACTGCTGCTCGAACGGCGTCGCGGGGTTCACGTACGGCAAGCAGCGCGCGAACTCCACGGCGCGGCCGGGGCCGGCTTCGCAGCGGCGCAGCGGCTCGTCGGGCGAGAGGAGCTGGAGGCCGGCGTTCAGGAAGGCGTTGAAGGTGAGGTCCACGTGCACGAACTGCCCGAAGTCGCGCCCGTTGCGGATGTAGCGGGGCACGTCGTCGCACGCGGACTGCTCGCGGTCGCACCCGTCCTGCACCGCCAGCCATTCCTTGTACGCGGTGACGTAGTCGATCCCCGGCTGCACCGTGCGGATGCGCCCGGGGATGAGCTGCGCGCCGTACGGCGTGTCCATGTACATGAACTGCGAGACGTACGGGCCCACCTGGCTGCCGGGCGAGAAGCCGCGGAAGAGGTTGGGCGCGTCGGTGGGGGCGAAGATGCAGCTGTACCCCGCCAGGTCGGCCGCCGCCGCGTTGATGAGCGGGTCGGTGGCGTACTGCGTGTAGGGGACGTCGCGCGCCAGCGACATCCAGTAGTTCTCCGCGATCTCCGAGATCTCCTCGGCGCTGTTGAACTTGGGCGCGGGCGGCAGGCAGAGCGCGTGCGAGTCGAAGCCCTCCAGGTCGAAGGCGAACGCCGACTGCGGGTCGTCCAGCGTCCGCCTTCGCACGCGGCACTCCAGCGCCGACGGCACGCCCGACGGGATCGTGGGCGTGCAGCTGGGGCAGCAGCCCAGCGCCACCCCCTCAAACAGCAGCGGGTTGGCCGTGGCGAGGGCGCTCAGGAGCTTGCAGTACTCCGCCCCGATCACCTCGCCCAGCGCGTTGTGCGGCAGGCCCTTGGTGAAGCTGCCGATGAAGCGGTTGGGGAAGCTGGTCTGGAACTCGATCTCATCGCAGTTGCACGGGTGGCTGCGGGGCGAGACCGACTCGTTCGTCGCGGCCGCTCGCACGGCACGGCTGAGATCCGCCCTTTCCTCCGGGCTGCACGGGCCCAGCTCGCACCCCGTGGGGCACGACGAGGCGGTGGAGGTGGGCGGGTCGGTGGTGCAGCCGGGGCCGGGGTTGCATGCCGCGGGAAGGCTGCGTGGGGGGCACGGGAACGCCATGGTGCACCTGCCTTGGGGGAGGATTGGGCAGGACGCGGCGGCGGAGAGTTCCGCCGGGGCGGAAGGGCGGAGAGCGGAGGGAAAGCTGAACGGATAGTACATTTCCCGGCGCATCCGAAGCGCCCTCCAACTTACATTACCCCCTCACACGGGAGAGTTCCCGCAGTTCTCGAACACTTTCCCAATGGACAGAATGCTTAGATTTCATTGAATGGATTCGCTCTTCCGGGTAACTTTCATCTGATGGTTCTGCTCGTTGCAGATGAACTCGCGGCGAGTTTGTGCTGAGCGAGTGGTTAAATGAATACGACTGGAAAGGTGTACCCCGGATGAGTCGATGATGCGACTCGCCGATGCGTGTTCTCGTAAGTGCTGATCGCGTCCAATGAGCGTGCTGGCCTCGAATCCGACGGACCAACGACGGCGGCCCGGCTCGCGATGAGCCGGGCCGCCGCCCTGCGTTCGGACCTACGCGCCGATCAGGCCGCCATCGCCGTGGTGGTGGTGGCGAGGTGCGCAGTGTCTGTGGAGAGGGTCGGGCTGGTGGTGCCGGTGGTCGGCGTGGCCGTGCCGGTCCCGCCGGTCGTCCCCGTGGTGCCGCCCGTGGTGGCGGGCACCGTGCTGTCGAACTGGCTCTCGCCGGTCCACGCCGGCTTGCCCGGCGCCGGATCCGGCGGGTTGAGGTTGCGGGCGTGCTGGATGGGCGGGCCGTCGTAGATCAGCGTCTCGCCCGCCGCGCCGTTGAGGCGGTGGTAGATCTTCAGCTTGCCCGTGGACGGGTCGTAGACGTAGTGGTACGTCTCGGTGTTGGTGGTGTCGCCGTGCGAGTTGACCCAGTGCACCAGCGTCTTGCCGCCCTCCACCGTGGTATACCAGGCGTTCACGCCGTCCCCGAAATAGCAGTGGCCCCAGTAGCCGGCGAACGTGCCGTTCTTCTTGATCACGCCCACGAAGTCGCCGCCGGTGATGTTCACCTTGTCCCAGATGCTCACGTCGAACGTGTAGGTCACGCCGCCCACGGTGATGGTCTTGCGCGCCGGTGTGCCCAGCGTGCGCAGCGGGGTCTTGGTGCCGCCTGTCTCGGTGATGGTGTCCTTGCCCGTGCCCGGGCACTGCGACGACACGTTGCAGATGAACGAGTCGGAGTACATGTCCACCGGCTTCGGCGTGTCGGCCACCACGGTGGTGGGCGTCGCCGCGATGAGCGCCGATGCGCTCGTGCCCGTCATCTCCGGCCGGGGCAGCGGCCGGTGGGGCGCGGTCGGGGAGTCGCAGGCGGCGGCGGCCATGGTCAGGCCCAGCGCGGCGGCGGTGAGCAGCAGCCTTCGTAACTGATGAAGCATCTTGGAGCTCCGGCGGATGGGGATGGGTGGAACAACGCGGTGAATGGAAGAAAAACAAATGTCTTCCATCTGTCAATTATTCTTGGCGTAAAACGTATTTGCGTTCGAACGTGAGAAGATGCCGCTCGTCACGTACAGCGTCGGGCGCGGTGCTCAGAGGCTCAGTCGAGGCGTTGCGGTGGTTCTGCCAGGTATGACTCGGTTGTTGCTAAAGACTGCTGACGAATTACGAGATCAGAATCGGCAGCTCGATGGGGTGAGAAGGTCGCCGGGAGATGCACGGAGGGACGCCCTCGTGGAGATACCAGCAGGCCACCAGGGCGCGATATGAGCGATGCGAGCGTCGGCTGCGGGCAGTGCCCTAAAACTGAAGCGGCGGGAGACTGCCGGGCGCCACGCTCTCGGCGCGCGCTGATCGGCAGGCTCCCGCCGCGGGCGGGGAGACCCCGGACGGAGGCCAACAGGCGGTATCGTTGGCCGGAGGAGGAGGCTCGCCGACCCCGCGGAGGAGACGGGCGGCAGGCCGTATCGCCGACCGGCTCCGGAGCGGCCCGCCGCGAACGGCTCTCCGTCTCCCGAAAAGAAGAGAAGAAGCCCCTACGGACGCGGCGACAGAGGGGGACGGGCCGCCGGAAGACGGGGCGGAGGGACGGTGCGCGGCACCGGACGCACCACGCGCGCGGGCGGCGGGGCGGGCGACTCCGGCTGCGGGGCGTTGCCGTCGCCGCTGGTGCCATCTGCCGTGGTGTCCGGCGCCGATCCGTCGAGCAGGTCGCCGATACCCCGCACCACCGTGCCCACGATGCCGTCGGCGGCCGGGAGCGTGTCGGGGTGCAGCGGGCACGCCTGGGTGGGCTCGGTGCCCTGCTGGTAGAACTCGTCGCGCACGTGCTCTGCCGGGCACGCGGGAGTGGCGAGCTGGCCGGACTCGCCGTCGATGCGGCGCGTGGTCACGTCCGCCGGCACCGCCCACGGCGCCGGCACGGGGCGGCCCTTGTACCAGCTTCCCATCACCCGTCCCCACACCGGCGCCGCGAGCCCGCCACCGGACGCGTCGCCCAGGATGGACTGCGGCCGGTCGAAGCCCAGCCACACGCCCGCCACCACGTCGGGCGTGACGCCGATGAACCAGACGTCGGCCGCCTCGTTGGTGGTCCCCGTCTTCCCCGCGGCCGGCACGTTCCACGGCAGCCCGCCCGGCCCCCGCGCGCCGATGCCGGTGCCGTGGTCCACCACGTCGCGCATGAGCGAGTTGGTGAGGAACGCCACGGACGGCGAGAGCGCATAGTGGCGCTGCGTGTCTGCCGCGTACAGCACCCGCCCCTGCGCATCGGTGATGCGGCGGATGAGGCGCGGCGCGACCGCGGTGCCGCCGTTGGTGAAGGCGGCGTACGTGGCCACCATCTGCAGCGGCATCACGTCTGCCGCGCCGAGGAAGGTGGACGGATAGGCCTTGATGGAGGTCGTGATGCCCATACGGTGGGCCAGCTCCACCACCTGCCCCGTGCCGACCCGCTCGCCCACGGCCACGGCGGCACGGTTGGACGATACGCGCAGGCTGCCGCGCATGTCCAGCGTGACGCTGTCGGCCACGTGGTCCGCCGGACGGTAGCCGCCCGCGCCCTCCACCACGTCCTGCGCGCCGGGACCCACGAGCGGCGTGGAGATGGGCATCCCCGCCGCGATGGCCGCGGCGTAGACGATGGGCTTGAACGACGAGCCCGCCTGCCGCCGCGCCTGCCGCACGCGGTCGAACTGGCTGAGCGCGTAGTCGCGCCCGCCCACGAGGGCGCGGATGTCGCCGGTGTTGGGGTCCAGCGCCACGAACAGGCCCTGGAGGCACTGGTCCGGCCGCACCTGCTTTCCGGCCGAGCACGACGCGTGGCGCCAGCGGCCGTACGCGCCCCTCTCGATCGCGGCGATCTGCCGGACGAGCTGCGCCTCGGCGGCGGACTGCATGCCGCGGTCGAGCGCGGTGTACACGCGCAACCCCTGCCGCTCCGCGTCGGCCCCCATGCGGTCGCGCAGCTCCTGCCGGACGGCGGCCACGAAGTACGGTGCCGCCCCGCCCGCCTCGGCCGGCGGCGCCAGTCGCAGCGGCTCGGCGCGGGCGCGCTCCGCCTCCTGCGGCGTGACGACACCCGCGTCCGCCATCAGCCCAAGCACGACGTTCCGGCGCCGGAGGGCCGCCTCGGGATTGCGGCGCGGGCTGTAGTAGCTGGGCGCTTTGGGCAGCGCCGCCAGCATGGCGGACTCGGCCAGCGACAGGCGCGCGGCGGGCTTGCCGAAGTAGCCCTCGGCCGCGGCCTCCACACCGTACAGGCCCTCGCCCAGGTAGATCTGGTTGAGGTACAGCTCCAGGATCTCGTCCTTGCCGAACGCCTTCTCGATCCGCCGCGCGATGGTGATCTCCCACAGCTTGCGGCGCAGCGTCTTGGCCCGCGTGAGCTGCTCGGGGAAGACGTTGCGGGCGAGCTGCATGGTCACGGTGCTGAAGCCCTGGTTGTAGCGCAGCGTCTTGATGTCGCGCGCCAGGGCGCCGGCCGCGCGCCGCCAGTCGACCCCGTGGTGCTGGTAGAAGCGCTTGTCCTCCACCGCCAGGAAGGCGCCGGACACGCGCGCGGGTATCTGCCGCAGCGGCACCACGGTCCGCTGCTCCGGGGCCAGGCGAGCGACCACGCGCCCGTCCGCGTCGTAGACGGCGCTCGCCTGCGGGGGCGTGTAGTCGCGCAGCGCGGCCACGTTGGGGCACGCCGCGCCCGAGCAGCGCGGCCACAGGTACGCCAGCACCGCCAGCCCGCCCGCCAGCGCGATGCCGCAGCACGCCAGCACGAAGCGGAAGAAGCGGCGCCCGCCTCCGCCCTTCTTCTTCGGGGCTGGCTTGCGGGCGCGTGGCTTGGCGGATGCTGCGGGACGCTTGGGAGCTGTAGCCATCAGGGATGCTGGATTCGATTCAGGAGCGCGCCGGTCACGGCGCGGTGCGGGCGGTTCGTACAGGAAGAGAACGACGATGTTCCTGTCCCGCAATCGCGTCGCAGAACGGCCGTGCGCGTCACGTCTGGCGAGCAGAGGCTGATTGAGCGTGCCACGCGCGCCCGGAAGCCGGAAGTTAGGATCCACGATGGTGGCAAAGCCGCCCGGGAAGCGAAACACCGGACCCGCGAGATGCGAGGCCCGGCGATCTCCTTCCGACCCGGAAGAGCGGACTACATCATCAGCGCACTGACGAACTTCATGTCCGCGGCGCGGAAGAGCACCGGTCAGTGCCCGGAATTCCTGCTCAGCTCCACCGTTCCGCTCGGGGCTGCACCGACAGCAATCGGGTGACGCCGGTGGTTTCGGAGTAACGACATCTTCCGGATCGACAACTTCGACCACGTCCCCAACAACCTTCGAGGTAATCGATTAGATCTCCACCGCTTGGTGGATGACGGGACGTCGCAGAACGCTACCTGCCCGCGACCGTTAGCTCCGCAGCAGCCGCCCACCGTCCACCACCAGCGTGTCACCCGTGACGAAATCGGCGCGGAGGAGGTACAGAAGCGCGGCTACGACATCGTCCGGCGAGCCGTTGCGGCGGAGGGGGGCGCGCTCGGCGAGGCGGCGGACCTCGTCCTCGCCGAGGTTCTCGGGGGGGAGGACCGTACCGGGGGCAATGGCGACCACACGCACCTCCGGGGCGAGCGCGCGGGCGGCAACCTTGGTGAGGTGGATGAGGCCGGCTTTGGAGATGGAGTGCGCTGCGTAGCCTTCCCACGCCTGCATCCCCGCCAGGTCGGCGATGTTGACCACCACGCCGCGTCGCGCCCGCAGCGTGGCCGCAAGCGCACGGGTGAGCAGGAAGGGCGCGCGAAGGTTCACCGCCATCGTGTGGTCCCACAGCGACGCGCCGGTCTCCTCCAGCCGCTCGGGCGGGAAGACCGACGCGTTGTTCACCAGCACGTCCACCCCGCCGAACGCCGCCTCCGCCTCCCGAGCCAGCCGCTCCACGGCCTCCCCGTCCGCCAGGTCGGCGGCGAGCGCGACCGCTTCCCCACCCTGCGCGCGCACCTCCGCGACCAGCGCCTCCGCCGCCTCGGCAGACGAGTTGTAGTGCACGACCAGGCGCATTCCCTCGCCCGCGAGCGTGAGAGAGATGGCGCGGCCCACGCGCACGGCGCCGCCGGTCACGAGCGCGACGCGGCCCCCCAGGTCCCGCTGCGGCGGACGTACGGAGGAGGTCATCCCGCTACTCGTCGTCCTGCTTGAAGATCTTCAGGTTGGTGGAGTGGCCGGGCGCCGTGCGGGCCTTGGGATTCATGTAGTGCACCGCGTTGTTCACGGCGATGGCGGCCTCGCCATAGCCGGTGGCGATCAGCTCCAGCTTGCCGGGATAGTGCACCACGTCGCCCGCCGCGTACACGCCGGTGATGTTCGTCTCCATGAGCTGGGACACCTTGATGGTGTTCTTCTCCAGCTCCAGCCCCCAGGTGGAGATGGGGCCGAGGTCCGGCTTGAAGCCCAGCAGCGCCACCACCGCGTCCACCTCCAGCTCCTGCTCCTCGGCCGTGTCGTTGTTGTGCAGCACCGCGCGCGTCACGCAGCCGCCCTCGCCCACGATGGCGCGCGTCTCGTACGGCGTGCGCACGTTCACCTCCCCGCGCTCGGCCGCCGCCCACATCTCCTGCACGCTCGCCTTGTGCGCGCGGAACTCCGGCCGCCGGTGGATGAGCGTGACTTCGCTGGCCACGCCGCGCAGCCCCAGCACCCAGTCCACCGCGCTGTCGCCGCCGCCGATGAGCAGCACCTTCTTGCCGCGGAAGTCCTCCGGCTGGCGCACGTGGGTGTGCACGCCGCCCTCGCGCGAGTAGTGCTCGTCCCAGCCCGGGCACTCCAGCACGCGTGGGTTCAGTGCCCCTTTGCCCGCGGTGATCACGACCGTGCGGGTGAGGAACTCGCCCTGGCGCGTGACCAGGCGGATGTGGCCGTCTTCGGGCACCAGGCTCTCGACCTCGGCCTCCAGCACCACCTCGGGCCCGAACTGGGTGCCCTGCTCGATCATGTTGTTCGCCAGGTCCTTGGCGAGGATCTTGGGCAGGCCGCCCACGTCGAAGATGTACTTCTCCGGGTACAGCGCCATGAGCTGCCCGCCCAGCTGCGGCAGCGCGTCCACGATGCGGCACGACACGCCGCGCAGGCCCGCGTAGAAGGCGGCGAACAGCCCCGTGGGGCCGCCTCCGATCACGGTGACGTCGGTGATGCTCGCTTCGCTCACGCTCAAGGTCCGGTTGGGATGATGGGGGGCTGCCGGGCGGGCGCGAAGGTGCCCCCGGCGCACGGCTTCATATAGACGCGGGTGCGTGCCGCCGCAAGTCGTGCCGCCCGCATTCGGCCGTCGTGCAGGATGCAGGAATCCTTGCAAGATCGCAGGGCGGAGCACGAGGCCGGCAGCGCGCCGCATCTCGCAAACCGTTTATTTACAAACACTTGAACATACACCGCACGCTGGTATGCGCGTTGCCTTAACCCAGGCCAGCAGCACGGCGACAGTGCTGATGACCCCCTCACCCTCCAGGGAGCCACACCATGAAGAACGTTCGCAACAACAAGGGCTTCACGCTCATCGAGCTCATGATCGTCGTCGTGATCATCGGCATCCTCGCCGCCATCGCGATCCCGAAGTTCAGCAAGGTGTCCGCCGGCGCCAAGCAGGCCGAAGCCTACGGTGTGCTCGCGCAGATCTGCTCGCTCCAGAAGTCGTACTTCGAGGCCAAGGACACCTACGCCGCCTCCGAGGGCTCGCTGACCGGCTGGGCGGATCCGAGCGCCAAGTACTACACGTTCACGTCGACCGGCAGCGCCACCGCGGCCTCGGCCGTCGCCACGCCGAACAGCGCCGGCTCGACCGCGGGCGTGAAGACCATCACGCGCAACTGCGTGACCGGCGTCGACGTCGAGAGCTGAGCCTGGCTCGCTCTCGCTGACGCTCCATGACCGGGAGCCGGATTCGTCCGGCTCCCGGTTCTTCGTTCCGGGCCGGGCCATTCTCACCTCCGGTCCCGAACAGCCGCCCCGCCGCCGTTGGGCGGCTTTTCGTTTTCCCCTTCACCGATTGACGCCGAGCATCCGTCTCCGATGTCCTTCGACTGCGATGCAGGAGATGGGTGGACGAGATTCGGGAGATGCGATGCGCGGAGCATCGGGGCTCGGCGGAAGGCCCGCGACACGGCGCGATTCCGTTCCGGCCGCGCCGAGAAGAACCGGCGGATGCACACCGGCGCGATCACGGATGCGGGAGCACGGCACAGCTCACCGGGCCGCCGGCTCGTGCCGCGCGCATGGATGCATTCTGCCAGATAGCATGCAAAGGCCCCCCTCATCAACCCGCTCCGCAACGTGCCCGAACGTTCGCAAACCCAGCGTTTGCACGGAATTTCCCGCATCGCCGCATCTGGTATGCACGTTGCCTTAACCCAGGCCAGCAGCACGGCAAGTGCTGGAGTCCCCTTCTCTTCTCTCCGGGAGTCGCACCATGAAGAACCTCCGCAACAACAAGGGCTTCACGCTCATCGAGCTCATGATCGTCGTCGTGATCATCGGCATCCTCGCCGCGATCGCGATCCCGAAGTTCAGCAAGGTGTCCGCCGGCGCCAAGCAGGCCGAAGCCTATGGTGTGCTCGCGCAGATCTGCGGTCTCCAGAAGTCGTACTTCGAGGCCAAGGACACCTACGCCGCCTCCGAGGGCACGCTGACCGGCTGGGCGGATCCGAGCGCCAAGTACTACACGTTCACGTCGACGGGCAGCGCCACCGCGGCTTCGGCCGTCGCCACGCCGAACAGCGCCGGCTCGACCGCGGGCGTGAAGACCATCACGCGCAACTGCGTGACCGGCACCGACGTCGAGAGCTGAGCCTGGCTCGCTTCGGCTGACGCTCCATGACCGGGAGCCGGATTCGTCCGGCTCCCGGTTCTTCGTTCCGGGCAGGGCCATCCTCACCTCCGGTCTCCGAACAGCCGCCGCGCCACCGTTGTGCGGCTTTTTCGTTTCCCCTCACGACGCCGCCGGGCACCTGCTGTCGATCTGTTCGAAGGAGATTCGGAAGATGCGGGGATGCACTGCCGGTCACTGAAAGGACGGACCGCGACCGAGGCGATGCGATGCCGTCCCGGTCGCAGGACGACGAGCCGGCGGATGAGCACCGGCGCGAGCGCGGCAGATCTCGCCGGGCCGCGTGATGGATGCATTCTGCCTGAAAGCTTGCAAAGCTCGCCTTCCTGGAGCGTTACGCGAACGCGTAAGTGATTTATATCGCAAGCATTTACAACGACTTATGGGCGCCCATGGACCTGGTATGTGCGTTGCCTTACCCCAGGCCAGCAGCACAGCGGTGCTGGAGTCCCCCAATCTTCTCTCCGGGAGCCGTACCATGAAGAACGTCCGCAACAACAAGGGCTTCACGCTCATCGAGCTCATGATCGTCGTCGTGATCATCGGCATCCTGGCCGCGATCGCGATTCCGAAGTTCAGCAAGGTGTCCGCCGGCGCCAAGCAGGCGGAAGCCTACGGCGTGCTCG
>DASRQW010000328.1 GCA_035696245.1 Longimicrobiaceae bacterium
GTTTGCTCCCGCGGCGCCGGCGCTCAGGGGACCTATCCGCGGCGGCGGGGTACACGGTGCGTCCGACGGACCGAGACGGGGGACCGGCTGCATGCGGCGGCGGTCCCCCTCTTGCTTCTTTGCGGCACGGAGTGCTTTGACAAACTTCGCACGGGTTTCCATCTTTCGGCATGGCTTCTGACCTCCTGCACCACATCCGGCTGAACGGCGAGGTCCCCCGCCATGTCGCCATCATCATGGACGGCAACGGCCGCTGGGCGCGCGAGCGCAGCCGCCCGCGCGAGTTCGGGCACCGCGCCGGCATGCGCGCCGTGCGCGAGGCGGTGGAGGCGGCGGTGGACGCAGGCGTGGAGGTGCTGACGCTCTTCGCCTTCTCGCAAGAGAACTGGCACCGGCCCGCGGGCGAGGTGTCGGCGCTCATGGCGCTGCTGGAGCTGTACGTGCGCAAGGAGCGCCGCGAGCTGAAGGAGAAGGGCGTGGAGGTGCGGGTGATCGGCGACATGGACCGCCTGGGCCCGCGCACCCGCGGCGCGCTGGAGGGCATGGTGGAGCACACCGCAGGCGGCCCGAAGATGCGCCTGAACCTCGCCATCAGCTACGGCTCGCGCGCCGAGATCACGCGTGCCGCGCGCATGCTGGCCGAGCGCGTGCGCAACGGCACGCTGGTGCCCGAGGAGATCGACGAGGACCTGTTCGCGTCGCAGCTCTTCACGGCCGACGTGCCGGACCCGGACCTGCTGATCCGCACCTCGGGCGAGCTGCGCATCTCCAACTTCATGCTGTGGCAGCTGGCCTACACCGAGCTGCACATCTCCCAGGTGCTCTGGCCGGACTTCACGCGCGAGCACCTCTTCGGCGCCATCCTCGACTTCCAGCGGCGGGAGCGGCGCTTCGGCCGCGTCCTCGCCACCTAAGGCTCTTCCGTGGCCCGTTCGGAGACCGCGACGCGCGCCGCCGTGGCGGCGGTGGGCATCCCCATCGCCATCGGCGCCGTGTACCTGGGCGGCTGGGTGCTGGCCGCGCTGCTCGCGCTGGTCGCCGTCCTCGCCGCGCTGGAGCTGTACCGCATGGCGGGCCTCAAGGGCGCCCGCGCGCTCGCCGGCCTGGGCGCCGCGGCTTCCGCCGGGTTCGTCCTCGTCGCCGCCTCCGCTCCGCAGCGGGGGCTGGAGAACGCCGCGTTCGGCGCGCTGCTCGTCCTGCTCGTCCTCGGCGCCACCACGGCGGCCATCTGGACGCGCGGGGTGGAGGGGCAGCCGCTCCTCTCCGTGGCCGTCACCGTCTTCGGCGCGGCGTACACGGGCGGCCTCCTCGCCTTCGGCCTCTTCCTCCGCCACCTCCCCGGCGTCACGAACCCGCTGCACGGCACCGCGCTGCTCTTCGCGCCGGTGCTGCTCACGTGGTGCAACGACAGCTTCGCGTACTTCGTGGGCCGCGCGTTCGGCAAGCACAAGCTGATCCCGCGCGTGAGCCCCGGAAAGACGGTGGAGGGATCGGCCGGCGCGCTCGCGGGGACGATCCTCGTCGCGGTCGCGTACACGTGGGTCCTGAACCGCTTCCCCGGCTACCACCTAGGCCTGCTGCAAGCCGCCCTGTTCGGCGCGGTCGTCTCCGTCGCGGCGGTCGTCGGCGACCTGGCGGAGTCGCTGCTCAAGCGCGACGCGGGGGTCAAGGATTCCGGCACGCTGCTGCCGGGGCACGGCGGAGCGCTGGACCGCTTCGACTCGCTCTTCTTCACGCTGCCGCTGGCGTACTTCTTCTTCCGCTACGTGGTGGGCGCGTGACCCCTCGCGGCGTCGCCATCCTGGGCGCGACGGGCTCCATAGGCCGGAGCGCGCTGGCGGTGCTGGACCAGCACCCGGACCGCTTCCGCGCCGTCGCCCTCACCGCGCACCGGGGCGGCGACGCGCTCCTGAAGCTCGCCCGCCGGTATCGCCCCGACCTCGCAGTCGTCGCCGACGGTCCGGTGCCGGACGGCGCTTCGGCAGAGAGCGAGTGGAGGACGGGGCGCGCTGCGCTGCTGGAGGCCGCGACGCATCCCGACGCGGACGTCGTGCTGAACGCCGTGGTCGGCGCCGCGGGGTTGGAGCCCACGCTGGCCGCGCTGCGGGCGGGCAAGCGCGTGGCGCTGGCGAACAAGGAGTCGCTGGTGTGTGGCGGGCCGCTGGTGATGGAGGCGGCGCGGCAGGGCGGGGGGGAGCTGGTGCCGGTGGACAGCGAGCACAGCGCCATCCTCCAGTGCCTCAACGGGACCGCGCCGGACGAGGTGCGGCGGCTGGTGCTCACGGCGTCCGGCGGGCCCTTCCGCGGCTGGAGCGCCGAGCGCCTCGCGCACGTGACGCCGGCCGACGCGCTGCGGCATCCCACGTGGAGCATGGGCGCCAAGATCACCATCGACTCCGCCACGCTCGCCAACAAGGCGCTGGAGGTGATCGAGGCGCACTTCCTCTTCGGCGTGCCGTACGACGCGATCGAGGCCGTCGTGCATCCCCAGTCCATCATCCACAGCATGGTGGAGATGGTGGACGGCTCGGTGCTGGCGCAGATGGGGTTCCCCACGATGGAAATCCCCGTCCTCTACGCGCTATCGTATCCGCGGCGGCTGGAGTACGCGTGCCGCCGGTTCGACCCCGTGGCGGCGGGAACGCTGACCTTCGAGGCGGTGGACCAGGAGCGGTTCCCCGCGTTCGCGCTGGGCGTGGAAGCCGGGCGTGCGGGCGGCATCGCCCCGGCGGTCTTCAACGCCGCCAACGAGGTGGCGGTCGCCGCGTTCCTTTCCGGCGATCTGGGGTATACGGGAATCGCCGAAGCCGTGTCGCACGCGCTCGGCTGCTGCGGCGAGGGCGCCGCGGCCTCGCTGGAAGCGGTGCTCGACGCTGACTCGCGCGCCCGCCGCGCCACCGAAACCTTCGTTCGCAGACAGGTGCCGTGCTAGAGATCCTCTCGCTGATCGTAGTGATCTCCGTGCTCGTGCTGGTGCACGAGTTCGGGCACTTCTTCGCCGCCAAGGCTGTCGGCATCGCCGCGCCGCGCTTCTCGCTGGGCCTCGGGCCGCGCGTGGCGGGCTTCCACGTGGGCGAGACGGAGTTCGTGCTTTCGGCCATCCCGCTGGGCGGCTACGTGAAGATGGCGGGGATGGAGGACGACGCCGCGGCCGAGGGGCTGGAGGGCGGCGCCCCGGCCGACCCGCCGGTGGACCCATCGCGGACCTTCGATGCCAAGCCGCTGTGGGCGCGCGTCTTCGTGATCACCGCGGGCGTGATCATGAACATCTTGTTCGCCATCGTGGTCTACACCGTCACGCCGCTCATCTACGGCGAGACCGTGCTCCAGACGGTCCGGGTCGCCCCTCCCCCGTCGGGAGCGGCTGGCGTCCCCGCGAAGCCGCTGGAGACCGTGCCTTTCGGCGCGGCGATCCTGTCGGTGGGCGGCAAACCGGTGCAGAACTGGAACGACGTCAACGACAGGCTTTCCGACGCTCCCGCCGGCCCGGTGGAGCTGCGGCTGGACCGCGGGGGCCCCGTCACGCTGGACGTGCCCGGGGGGCAGGCGGACCGGCTGACGCTGCTCAACGCCGTCCGGCCGCTGATCCCCCCCGTGGCGGGTCAGGTCTTGGCGGGCGAGCCCGCCTTCCGCGCCGGCCTCCGCACGGGCGACAGCATCGTGGCCGTGAGCGGGAAGCCGGCGCGCACCTGGTACGAGGTGGTGGACGGCATCCAGGCCAGCCCCAAGCGGCCCATGCGCATGGACGTGGTGCGCGGCGGGCGCGTGCTGGCGCTGACCATCGTGCCCCGCTCCCAGCAGGAGACGGACGGCGAGGGCCGCCCCGTGCAGGTGGGGAAGATCGGGGTGGGGCCCAGGCCGCTGCCGCAGGGCCACCGTGCTGTCGGCTTCGCCGAAGCGGCGCACCAGGGCGTCACGAGGACCTGGGACGGTGCCCAGTACATCGCGGGAACGCTGCGGAAGCTGGTGACGGGGCAGATCTCCCCGCGCAGCATGGGCGGGCTGCTCAGCATCGGCGAGGCTTCGGGCGACAGCGCGCGGCTGGGGCTGGAGGTGTTCCTGGGTTTCCTGGGCTTCTTCTCCATCAACCTGGCCGTCCTCAACATCCTGCCGATCCCCATCCTGGACGGCGGGCACCTGATGTTCCTCGCCATCGAGGCCATCCGCGGGCGGCCGCTCTCGGTGGAGGCGCGCATCCGCATGTCGCACGTGGGGCTGTTCATCGTTGTCGCGCTGATGCTCTGGGCCAACGGCAACGACATCCTCCGCCGCTTCGGCATCTGACGGCATCTCCGCCCGCCCGGTGGACAGCGGGCGCGGGCTGGCGGAGATGCGCGCAAATGGTTATCTTTGAAGGTTGTTACGTACCGCTCGGGGCGCTTCTTCCTCCCCAACGTCCCTCGCGTCTCCCCCCGACGCCCCGCGTCCAAACGGCCAACACTCAGCAGTGAGACAGGCGATGGAACGGACCCAGCTCGAACAGATCGAGCGCCTTCTTCTTCGTGAGCGAGACAAGATCCTCCGGTCGCTCGGCCGGTTCCAGGAGCAGGCGTCGCTGACCCGCGACGCCGCGGACGCGGACCTGTCCAGCTACTCGTTCCACATGGCCGACCAGGGGACCGACGCCATGGAGCGCGAGAAGTCGTTCCTCTTCGCCAGCAAGGAAGGGCGCTACCTCTATCGCGTGGAAGAGGCGCTTCGCCGGCTGTACAACGACCCGGACGAGTTCGGCATCTGCCACGGCTGCAAGAAGCCGATCCCCTTCGAGCGGCTGGAGGCGCTGCCGCACGCCCGCTACTGCCTGGACTGCAAGCGCCGCGAGGAAGCCGCCGCGTGAACCCCGGCGGAAGTTCTCTCGGTGGATAGTCGAAGGATGAACGAGAAGGGCGACCCGAAGCGTCGGGTCG
>DASRQW010000329.1 GCA_035696245.1 Longimicrobiaceae bacterium
GGAACGCTACCAGCGCGGATCGCTGGCGCAGAGGGCCAGGGTGGACTCGCCGTCGAGCGGGCGCGAGAAGAAGAAGCCCTGACCGTACTCGCACCGCAGGCTGCGCAGCTCGCCCAGCAGCTCGGCGGACTCGATGCCCTCGGTGACGACGACGACGTCCAGCGCGTGGGCGAGTGCCACGATGGCCCTCACCAGCGGCAGGTTCTGCGTGCCGTCGCGCCCGCTGATGAACGAGCGGTCGATCTTGAGCGCGTCCAGCGGCAGCCGGTGCAGGTAGCTGAGCGACGAGTACCCGGTGCCGAAGTCGTCGATGTAGAGCTGGATGCCCAGCGCCTTGAGCCGGTGCAGCGTCTCCGTGACCCCCTCGGAGTGCTGCATGATGGTGCTCTCGGTGATCTCCAGCTTGAGGCGCGCCGGGTCCACGCCGGTGCGCTCCAGCTCGGCGGCGATGCGCTCCACCAGGTCGGGCTGCGCGAACTGCCGGGCGGAGAGGTTGACGGCCACGGTCAGCTCCGGCCCGCCCTTCACCTGCCGAAGACGCCGCAGCTGGCGGCACGCCTCGCCCAGCACCCACATGCCGATGGGCACGATGAGCCCCGTGTCCTCGGCCAGGGGGATGAAGTCGTCCGGCTGCACCAGGCCGCGCTCCGGGTGCTGCCACCGCACCAGCGCCTCGAAGCCGGCGATGCGGCCGGTGCGCAGGGTGACGATGGGCTGGTAGTGCACCCGCAGCTCGCCGCGCTCCACGGCCCGGCGCAGGTCGGTCTCCATGCGCAGCCGCTCCATGGCCTGCGCGTGCATGGCGGTGTCGAACACCTCGTACAGCCCCTTGCCGGCGGCCTTGGAGCGGTACATGGCGATGACCGCGTCGCGCAGCACCTCGTCTGGCCGGTCGTACCCCGTGTCGCTGAGCGCGATGCCCACGGTGGCGCTGGTGAAGATCTCGCGCAGATCGACCGTGAACGCCTGGCCCAGCGCTTCCTGCACGCGGCCCGCGACGCGCGTGGCGTCAGTGAGCCCGTCGATGTCGTCGAGCAGCACGGCGAACTCGTCGCCGGCCAGGTGCGCGACCATGGTCTCGGCGCGCACGCGGCCCTTGAGGCGCTCGCCGACGGCGGTCAGCAGCTCGTCGCCCGCGGTGTGGCCCAGCGAGTCGTTGACCAGCTTGAAGCCGTCGAGCCCCACCGCGAGCACGGCGAAGCGCGCATCGCCGCGGCGCGCGCGGTCTATGGAGCGCTCCAGGCGGTTGAGGAAGAGGCCGCGGTTGGGCAGGCCGGTGAGCGTGTCGTAGAAGGCCTGGTGCAGGAGCTGGCGCTCCATCTCCTTGCGCTGCGTGATGTCTTCGCAGCAGGTGACCAGGCCCACGGGCTCGCCGCCGGCGTCGGTGACCACGTCGGAGCGCAGCATGACGGGGAACACGGTGCCGTCGCGCCGCACGTTGGTGGTCTCGCGGCTCCAGCTCTTCACGGCGCCCATGGCCTCCAGCCCGATGGGCTTGGCGTGCTCGGCCGGGGCGAAGATGCGGGCGTGGCGGCCGCGCAGCTCGCCGGCGTCGTAGCCGTGCATGCGCGCTTCGGCCGGGTTGGTGTAGACGATGCAGCCCGACGTGTCGGTGATGGTCACGCCGAGCTGCATGGTCTCCACCGCCTTCTCCAGCATGCGCAGCGACACGCCGCGGCGGGCGGCGCCGTTCCCGTTGCCGTTTGCGCCGTTGAGGCCCACGGCGACCACGGCGGCGAGGCCTGCCAGCACCTCGGCGTGCTCGTGCGTCCACTCGCGCGGGCGGCGGTCCAGCACGCACAGCACGCCGCGCGCGGTGCCGTCGTGCCCGCGGATGGGCACGCCGGCGTAGCCCGCCTCACCCATCCACAGCCCGGGCTCCGCCAGCACCAGCGCGTGCTCGCGGGCGTCGCGCAGCAGCACGGGCTCGCCGTCCAGCACCAGGCGGCACAGCGTCTCGTCCAGCGTTGCGCCGCGGCGGGCGGTCCACGCGTCCATGTCGCCGTCGCCGCCGGTGGCCAGCGGGCGCGCGGCGCCCACCGCCGACACGACCGCGAGGGGCGCGCGGAGGATGCGGGCGGCAAGGGCGGCCACGCTGTCCAGGCTCACGCAGAGGGTGTGGTCCACCGGGTGGGGTGCCCCGAGGTGGAAGAGGGCCGCGGACGCATCCAGCGTCTCCAGCGCCGCGCCCGCCAGTGGCGCGCCGTTCAGGAACGACAGGGAGTCCGGGTCGGATGGTTGGGTATACTGCATACCATCGGCGGGTCGGGACAAGGCCGGTGCGGGCAGGGAGCGCGTACCGGGCCCATCCGTGGGGTGGAGAACCGCGTGGAAGCCGCTCGCCGGCCAGCGGGTGGAGCGGGGTGCAGGCCGGGTTGCTGGTGACGAGCGTAGACGAGTCCGTCTGCGAGCGCGTCACATCTTGGGGTAGCACGCCCGCAGAATCACCTGATTCTGCTACGGAAGCACTCCGTGCGGACCTGCGCAAGGAAGGCTGCCTGAAGGGAGCCGACTCGCGGTTTCTGCCGAAACTTCAGGCGCGCACCGAGTTGTGGGGGAGACGTGTGTTCCTACGATAGCGGCGCACCGGCAGATTGGGAAGTGCGTCGTCCGCTGCTACGCAAGAAGATGCTGCCGGAGTGGACGGCAGATGTGCCGCCTCGTCCTTCACCGACAGCTATCGGGCGTCGCCCAGATGCGGAGGGCGCCGGTGTTTCGGGAGATGCGGGGCGGCGAGCGCTACTGGACGAAGCGCACGGTGGCCGGGGTGGTGACGCGCAGCACGCTCTGCTGGCGGAAGCGCGTCTCGTAGTCCCGCGCGATGCCCTCAACGGCGGTGTCCGCGGCCATGGTGCCGGGGTGCAGCAGGTCCAGCACCAGCGTACCCTCCCGCTGGATCGAGCCGTCCGGGTTGCGCCACTGGCCCGCGGCGTGGAAGACCGTGAGCCCGTCGGGGAAGCGCGGCGTCACGCGCTCGCGCAGGAACTCCATCCACTGCGCCTCCGTCACGCTGTCCCCGCCCGCGATCCCCCGCCCGAAGTACAGCCGGTCCTCCACCCATGCCTGCCCTCCCGCGACTGGCGCGGGCGACGCGGCGGGGCGGGGTGCGCATGCGGCGGCGAGACAGACGAGAGCGGCTGTGGTGGAGAGAGTGCGGGAGGTGCGTCGCATCGGCTGGGTGGGTGGGGCGATGGGAATGACGATGTGGGCCGCGCACCAGGCGGGCATGCGCGGAAGCGGATCACGAGCGGGAGAGACCGTCAGATGGCGGCGCGCGTTGGCGTCTCGGCGCGCGCAGGTCTGAATGGGACGGGAGATGCGGGGCAGGCGGCGAGTCGGGAGATCCGCGTCGAGCCGACGGATGCGCATCTCCCGAACCACTCTGCTCTACCGCGAGCCGGCGAGGACTTTGAGGGCGGCGCGCTCCAGCACGTCCACGGCGACGGGGAGCGCGTCTTCGCATACGTCGAAGCGCGGGGAGTGGTGCGGATGCACGGCGCCCTTCTCCTCGCTCCGGGCGCCGACGAAGAAGTAGCAGCCCGGCACGCGCATCAGCATCTCGCCGAAGTCTTCCGCGGCCATCGTCCGCACGTCCGGATCGGTGCGCACGCCGCCGGCGCCGACGACCTCCTCCGCGGCGGCGCGGACGACCTCGGCGAGGGCGGGGTCGTTGACGGTGGGCGGCGTGTCCTGCCGGTACTCGAACGTGTACTCCGCGCCCATCGCCTGGCAGACGCCCGCCACGACCTGCTCGATGCGCCGCGGAAGCTCGTCGCAGATGGCGGGCGTGAAGGCGCGCGCGGTGCCGCGGAGCGCGGCCGTGTCGGCGATCACGTTGAACGCCTCGCCCGCGTGGAAGGCACCGACGGAGACGACGGCCGACTCCAGCGGAGAGACGTTGCGCGACACGATGCTCTGGAGCGCGACCACGACCTGGCTCGCGGCGAGAACCGCATCTACCGTCTCGTGGGGGATGGCGCCGTGGCCGCCGCGGCCCTTCACCGTCACGTCGAACTCCGCCGCGGACGCCATGAAGGGCCCGGGCACGACGCCCACGACGCCGCTGGGCAGCCCGAGCCACACGTGCAGCCCCAGCGCGGCATCGACACCATCCAGCACGCCTTCCTCCACCATCCGCAGCGCGCCGCCGCCGCCTTCCTCCGCGGGCTGAAAGACGTAGCGCACCGTGCCTCCCCATCTCTCGCGCGACGCCGCCAGCCGCTCCGCGACCGCCAGCCCGATCGCCACGTGCGCGTCGTGCCCGCACGCGTGCATCACCCCCGCGTGCGTGGAGGTGAAGTCGTGCGTGC
>DASRQW010000330.1 GCA_035696245.1 Longimicrobiaceae bacterium
CACCTACTCCGGAGGTGACGAATGACCAAGCGCGCAAGACCAACAAGCCCGCGCCCGACCATCCCTGGCGCAAGCAGGGAACCTTTCGCCGGACATTTCTAAATCAACCAGACCCCGGACTTTTCTAAATCAACGCGACACCCTCGGTTCCGCAAGCCTACCGCGCGTCCATCCCGCTCGTTAGCTTCTCCCGAATCTGACCCGAAAGCGAAGCCCCGAGCCCCACGTCCATGCCGCGCCGCATCCACATCCTCCCCGAGAAGCTCGCGAACCAGATCGCCGCGGGCGAGGTGGTGGAGCGGCCCGCGTCGGTGGTCAAGGAGTTGGTGGAGAACGCGCTCGACGCCGGCGCGTCGCGCATTGAGGTCGTCGTCCGCAACGGCGGGAAGACCGAGATCCGCGTGGCGGACGACGGGCACGGGATGGGGAAGGAAGATGCGCTGCTCGCGGTGGACCGCCACGCCACGAGCAAGATCCGCACGGAACGCGACCTGGCCGCCATCCGCACCCTCGGCTTCCGCGGCGAGGCGCTGCCGTCCATCGCCTCCGTTTCGCGGATGACGCTGGAGACGGCGGAGCGCGACGGCGACGGCACGCGCGTGGTGGTGACCGGCGGGCAGATGGCGGCGGTGGAGCCCTGCGCGCGCCGCACGGGGACGACCATCGCCGTGCGCTCGCTCTTCTTCAACGTGCCCGCCCGCGCCAAGTTCCTGCGCTCCACCGCCGCCGAGACGCGCGCGGTCAGCGAGGTCGTGACCACGCTGGCGCTCGCCCATCCGGAGGTCGCGTTCACGCTGGAGTCCAACGGCAAGGAGACGCTGGCGCTGCCCGCCTCCTCCGGCATCGCGGACCGCGTGGCCGCCATCTGGGACGCCGGCTCGGCGGACGAGCTTATGCCGCTGGCGCACCGCGACGGCGGAGTCGCGCTCGCGGGCCTGGTGCAGCGCCCGCACAGCTCGCGGCCGGGCGGGCGTCGCGCATACCTCTTCGTCAACGGGCGCACTTTCGGCGACCGGCTGATCGTGCGCGCGGCGGATCGCGGCTACCGCACCACCATCCCCGAGGGCGTGCATCCCTCGCTCTTCCTTTTCCTGGAAGTGCCGGACGGCGACGTGGACGTGAACGTGCACCCGGCCAAGGCCGAGGTCCGCTTCCGCGACCGCGCCGCCGTGGAGCGCGTGGTGGAGGAAGGCGTCCGCGCCGCGCTCGCCGGCCTGGACAGCACGCCCAGCATCGGCGCCCGGGCGTCGGCCGCGAGCCCGTCCACCGACGGCGGCGACGGGTATCGCTACGGGACGCCACGCCCCGGCTTCGGTGCCGTCCGCGAGGCGCCGGTGGATGGCGGATACCGCGCCACACCTGCCGCATCCGCATCTCCCGACCGCACGCCGTCTCCCGCGGCCGAGCCGCAGATGACGCTGTTCGTGACCGGCGGCGCATCGGCCGATGCGGGGCAGGGAAGCGCCCCCGCCGCGCCGCCCAATCCCGGCGCGGAGCTGCTGGGGCCGGCGCCGTTCATGTGGCAGGTGCACAACACGTACATCCTGGCCGAGACGCGCAGCGGCCTCATCCTCGTCGACCAGCATTCCGCGCACGAGCGGGTGCTGTACGAGGAGCTGATCCATGGCTTCGACACAGGCGCGCGAGACAGCCAGCGCCTGCTCTTCCCGCTCACGCTGCGCCTGTCGCCGGCCGAGTACGCGATGGTGGAGGAGATTCGCGGCATCCTGGACCGCGCGGGCTTCGAGGTGGAGCCGTTCGGCGGGCGCGCGGTGATCGTGCACTCGGTGCCCAACCCGCACCCGCACTTCGACGCCGAGCGCTGCCTTCGCGAGATGATCGCCGAGCTGACCGACGGCTCGCCGCTCGTGGACGGCGCGCGAACCCAGCACCAGCGCATCGCGCTCTCGTTCGCGTGCAAGGGCGCCATCAAGGCCGGGCAGCGCCTGTCGCCGCGGGAGATGAGCGAGCTGTTCGACCGCCTGTTCGCGACCGAGCTGCCCTACCACGACATCCACGGCCGCCCCACGGTGATCCAACTCTCCCTCACCGAGCTTCACCGGCGGTTCGGGCGGAGCGGATGACGCCCCCTCCCGCTCGCTTAGGCTCGCACCCTCCCCCGCAAGCGGGAGAGGGTTGGGGCTCTCATACGCGTCCCGTCCCTCAGAGCGCGGGCGGGCAGCGGACGGATGCACACCTCCCCCTCCCCGCCGTTCACCCCGGCAGCGGTATTGCCCATCACGCCCCTACAGTCGCTCGGCCACGAAACTGCTTCTAGTCCCCGCAGGGGGACTTCGTGCTTTTGTAGCTGCGACTTTAGTCGCCCGGCGTGACGCCCGTCGCGACACCTCGGCCGTCCGTTGCCAATGACCACGCCCGAATCCCTCGCCGCGCTCGCCATCGTCGGCCCCACGGCGTCCGGCAAGACGGCGCTTTCCATCGAGGTGGCGCGGCGGCTGGATGGTGAGGTGGTCTCGATGGATTCGCGGCAGGTGTACCGGCGGATGGACGTGGGCACGGCGAAGGCTACGGCGGAGCAGCGGGCGGCGGTGCCGCACCACGGGCTGGACCTCGTGGAGCCGTCGGAGCGGTTCAGCGCGGGGAAGTTCGCGCGGGCGGCGCGGGAGTGGATCGGGGAGATCCGCGGGCGGGGGCGCGTTCCGCTGCTGGTGGGCGGGACCGGTTTCTTTCTCCGGGCGCTGACGGACCCTATCTTCCGTGAGCCGCACCTGGAGCCCGCCGCGCGCGCCGCACTGGCCGCGCGGCTCGACGCCATGCCCGAGCCGGAGCTGCACCGCTGGCTGCGCGAGCTGGACCCGCCCACGGCCGCCCGCCTGAGCGCCTGGGGCGGCCGCCAGCGCCTCATGCGCGCGCTGGAGCTGCCGCTGCTCACCGGCCGCACGATGGCGTGGTGGCACGCCCACTCGCCCGCCGAGGCGCCCGCCGTGCCCGTGCTCGTCTTCGCGCTGGAGGTGCCGCGCGCCCAGCTCCGCGCCGCCATCGACGGGCGGGTGACGAAGATGGCGGAGCACGGGTTGGTGGACGAGGTGCGCGGGCTGGTGGATGCGGGGTTCCGCGAGGGCGATCCCGGGATGAACGCGACCGGGTACATCGAGCTGCTGCCGTACCTGCGCGGCGAGCGGACGCTGGACGAGGCGCTGGACCTGGTGCGCGCGAACACCCGCGCCTACGCCAAGCGTCAGGAGACGTGGTTTCGCCACAAGCTCCCCGCGGACACGGTCCGCCTGGACGGAACGCACACGGCTCCGGACCTGGAGGACGAGATCGCGGCGCGGTGGCGCGCATCGGCCGGCAGCGCATCCGCCGAGGGCTGACGGGACGCGGGAGATGCGCATCGCCCGATGACGTGACGCGGCGCGCATCTGCCGAACGCCGACCGACCGGGAGATGCGCATCTGCCGCCCATCCACCGATGTAGCAGCGGGTGGATGAAGTGAGACGGCGGACTCACGGCTATCTGCCGGAAGCTGTCTCTACAGAACGAGGGCACGACACTGACCCAGGCTCCGGAGGACCGGGGATGAAGATAGGCATCACCTGCTATCCCACGTACGGCGGCTCGGGGGCCATCGCCACCGAGCTGGGAATAGAGTTGGCGGCGCGCGGGCACGAGATCCACTTCATCTCGTACGCCCAGCCGTTCCGCCTTCCGCACTTCATGGAGCGCGTGTTCTTCCACGAGGTGGAGACCACGCGCTACCCGCTGTTCGAGCACAACAACTACTCGCTGTCACTGGCGGCCATGATGCACGACGTGGCCATCCACCAGCAGCTGGACCTGCTGCACGTGCACTACGCCATCCCGCACGCGACCTCGGCGTGGATCGCGAAGGAGATGCTTGGCGCGGGGCACCCGCTCAAGATCGTCACCACGCTGCACGGCACCGACATCACGCTGGTGGGGCAGGAGCGGTCGTTCTGGGAGATCACGCGCTTCTCCATCATGAAGAGCGATGGCATCACCGCCGTCAGCGACTTCCTGAAGCGCGAGACGGTGGACCGCTTCCGCGTGCCGGACGACCGTATCGAGGTCATCCCCAACTTCGTGGACCCCGCGCTGTACGACCCCGCGCGCTACCCCTGCCGCAAGCAGGCGCTGCTGCAGGAGGGCGAGAAGCTGATCGTGCACGTCTCCAACTTCCGGCCCGTGAAGCGGATACGCGACGTGGTGCGCATCTTCGAGCGCATCTCCCGCGCGGTGCCGTCGCGGCTGGTGCTGATCGGCGACGGCCCGGACCGGCCGGAGGCCGCGGACGAGGCGCAGCAGCTGGGCGTGGCGGACCGCGTGGTCTTCCTGGGCAAGCAGGACAGCGTGGCCGAGCTGCTGGCCTGCGCGGACATGCTGCTGCTGCCGTCCCAGTCCGAGTCGTTCGGCCTCGTGGCGCTGGAGGCGATGGCCGCGGGCGTGCCTGTGGTCGCCACCCGCACGGGCGGCATCCCCGAGGTGGTGGAGGACGGCGTGACGGGCGTGCTGGGCGACGTGGGAGACGTGGCGGCGATGGGCGACGGAGCCATCGAGCTGCTGCGCGACGCGCGGCGCTGGAGCCAGGCGAGCCGCGCCGCCCGCGCGGTGGCGACGGAGCGGTACAGCGTGGCCGCTATCATCCCGCAGTACGAGCGCTACTACGAGCGCATCCTCTCCGGCGATCCCGCCTCGTCCGCCGGCGCTCCGACGGCCGAGCCCGCGCTCGCCTCCGCCGCGCTGGTGGGCGATGAGTGACGCGAGCTGGGGCGTGGACACGCTCTCCGAGCCGGGCGCGGGCATCGGCCGCGAGGCGTCGGCGCTGATCGACATGGCGCTGGCGGAGGACGTGGGCGACGGCGACTGGACCACGCTGTGGACCTTTCCCGCGCAGCGGCGGGCGGAGGCGCGCCTTGTCGCCAAGGCGCCCGGCGTCGTCTCCGGCCTCGCCGTCGCCGAGGAGGTCTTCCGCCGCGTCGATCCCATGCTGCGGATGGAGCGCGAGGTGCAGGACGGGGCGGACGTGCTGCCGGAAGAGCTGGTGCTGTTCATCCGCGGCTCCGCCCGAACCATCCTCACGGCCGAGCGGGTGGCGCTCAACTTCCTGCAGCGCCTCTCCGGCGTGGCCACGGTGACCCGGCGCTACGTGGAGGCGGTCGCGGGCACCGGCGCGCGGGTGATCGACACGCGGAAGACGACGCCGGGCATGCGCGTGCTGGAGAAGCGCGCGGTGCTGGACGGCGGCGGCGCCAACCACCGCCACGGCCTGCACGACATGGTGCTGATCAAGGACAACCACATCGCCGCGGCGGGCGGGATCCGGCAGGCCGTGGAAGCCGTTCGCGCGCAGAACCACCGCGGGCTGAAGGTGGAGGTGGAGACGGCCACGCTCGACCAGGTGGACGAGGCGCTGAAGGCGGGCGTGGACCGCATCATGTTCGACAACATGCCCGTGCCCATGCTGCGCCAGGCCGTCCGCCGCGTGGACGAGCACGGCGGGGCGAAGCCGGAGACGGAGGCGTCCGGCGGCATCACGCTGGAGACGATCCGCGACGTGGCGGAGACGGGGGTCGATCTGATCTCCGTGGGCGCGCTGACGCACTCCGCGCCGTCGCTGGACCTTTCGCTGCGGCTGAGCGCGCGGGGCGACGGTTGACCACCCGCATCGCCAACCGCTACGAGGGCGTGCCGGCCGAGAACCTGGCGGCGCGCTGGGGCATCCCCGCGCTGCACCTGTACGAGCGCGTGGGCTCCACCAACGACGTGGCCCGCGCGCTGGCGGACGAGGGCGCGCCCGCGGGCACGGTGGTGCTGGCCGAGGAGCAGGTGGCCGGCCGCGGGCGGGGAGGGAAGGGCTGGGCCTCCGCGCCGGGCCTCGGCATCTGGCTCTCCATCGTCCTGCGGCCCGACGCGCTGCCGTCGCCCGGGCTGCTGCCCATCCTCGTCGGCCTCGCCGCGGCGGAGGCGGTGGACGAGTTCGCCCGGCCGGCCGTGGCGCGGGTGAAGTGGCCCAACGACCTGTACTTCGGCGAGCGGAAGGCCGGCGGCATCCTGTGCGAGGGGAGCTGGGACGCGGGCAAGCCCGCCGCCGTGATCGTCGGCATCGGCCTCAACGTCCTGCATCTGCCGGACGATTTCCCGGAAGAGGTGCGAGATACCGCGACGTCGCTCCGCATCGCCGCGGGTTGGGCGCCGCCGCGCGCGGAGGTGGCGGGCGCTATCGTGCGCGAGGTGATGCGCGGCCTGGCGAGCCCGCCCGAGCGACTGAGCGGCGCGCTGCTGGACCGCATGCGGCGGCGTGACGCGCTACTGGGCCGCCCCGTGCGCGTGACCGGCGCGGAGGAGCTGGACGGCATCGCCATGGGCGTTACCCCCGAGGGCGCGCTGCTCGTCCGCTCCGACGGCGTGCTGCGCAGCGTGAAGGCGGGCACCGTCCGCGCCACCGGCCCCGCCCTCGCATCGGCGGAGTAGCGGCGGGGACGGGAGATGCGGTCCGGTGCGGACGCTTTGGCATCTACCGTCGCCCGCCGTCCATCTACCGTGAACCACATCCCGAACACACCTGGCGGACTGCGCATGGACCGGGTCTTCGACGTCGGCCACACCGAGACGGTGGTGGGATGCTTCCGCGGGGCGGAGCTGGCTTCGCACTGGCGCCTGACCACCGACGCGCGCCGCACCCCGGACGAGTACGGCCTGCTCCTGCGCCAGCTCCTCGCCGCGGACGGCGTGGAGCCGCGCGAGGTGCGCTCGGCCACCATCGGCTCCGTGGTCCCGGCGCTCACGTCCATCCTGCGCGGCGCCTGCTCGCGGCTGCTGCACGTGGAAGCGGCGACGGTAGATGCGCGCACGTCGCTGCCCATCCGCCTGGACGTGGAGGAGCCGCTGACGGTGGGCGCCGACCGCATCGTCAACACGCTCGCCGCCCTGCGCCTCTACCACTCCGACGTGATCGTCGTCGATCTCGGCACCGCCACGACGTATGACTGCATCACGGCCGACGGCGTGTTCGTGGGCGGCGTGATCGCCCCCGGCGTGAAGACCGCCGCCGAGCGCCTGACGGAGCGCACCGCCAAGCTCCCGCGCGTGGACCTCGTCGCGCCGGAGCGCGTGATCGGCCGCCGCACGGAGACGTGCCTCCAGAGCGGCATCTTCTACGGCGCGGTGGATGCGATCGACGGCATGGTCCGCCGGATCCGTGCCGAGTGGGGCAAGCCCGACGCCCTCGCCGTCGCCACGGGCGGCCTCGCCCAGATGCTCGCCCCGCACTCCGAGACGATCACGCGCGTGGACCCCTTCCTCACCCTCCACGGCCTCCGCTTCGCCCGTGAGCACATGGATTTGCATCCGGCGTAGGCAGGGGCGGCGCGCGCGGAGAGGCTGCCCCCTCCCCCAGCCCCTCCCCCG
>DASRQW010000331.1 GCA_035696245.1 Longimicrobiaceae bacterium
CTGCCCGCGCCGGAAGCGCCTGCCGCATCCGCCGCCGACGACTCGGCGGCCCCGGTCCCGGCCGCCGTGGGTGCCCCGGACGTCGAGGACATGTCCGACGAAGGCCCGGCGGACACCGTGCCGATGCAGGGCATCCCCATCGTAGGCGCCTCGGAGGCGGTGGGCTGACGCCACGCTCCACCTTCGCAGCACTCGGCCCCGCCAGGTCCGCACCGTCCATCCGGACGTGCGGAAACCGGCGGGGCCGCTTACGTTTAAGCGCTTCCTGCGACCCGCTCCCCAGACCACTCCACCAATCCCATAGATGCACGCCAGCGAATGCGCCAAGTGCGGCGCCCAGGTTTCCGCATCGGCCTCCGCTTGCGACTACTGCGGGACCGCGGTGGATAGGGGCAGTCAGGCCGTCGCGCCCGCGCCCGGGACGCCGCTGCGCTGCCCCAAGTGCGCGTCCGAGAACGTGCGCCGGCTGGCGGTGGTCTACCAGGATGGCATCTCCACCGCGTCGGTGCCCGTTGCGGTGGACCGGGACCACGACGGGCGCATCGACGCGACGCCCGGCTCGGAGCTGGTCACCACGCGCACGCAGGCATCCGTAGCCGCCACGCCGCCGGCGAAGAAGCCTGCGTGGATGGTGGCCGGATGCGTCCTCCCGCTGATAGTGCTGCTGGGCGGGATGATCGGCATCCTCGTCGCGAGCGTCGTGGGCTTGGTGGTGGGTCCGGCGATCGCCGGGTGGCTGGTGTGGCGCTGGTACGCCAAGTGGCGCCGCTACAACGCGGACGAATATCCGGGGCTCATGGAGGCGTGGCAGCACACCTTCCGCTGCGACCGCTGCGGCACCCACTTCCGGGCCGAGATCTGATCCGGCGCGCGCCTCGTCTGCCGACGGCCGATACGGTAGATGACGAGCGAGGAGCCAACCCGCGGACGCAGAGCCGGGTCTGCGGGCGAGAAGACGAAGATGCCGCGTCCGCTGCTGCTGCGGGCGCGGCATCTTCTTTTCCCCTCGCGGACGTGTTCTTTTCTCGGGAGATGCGGGATGCGCAATCGTGGGCGCGCCCGCGGCTCATCTACCGACCCGCCCGAACCCGCCGATTACGCCCGATGACGACCGAGCTCGACCGCCTGCCCGATCCGCCCGGCCCGCGCCCGCGGGTGCCGCTGGGGTCGCTGATGGCCTTCCGCCGCGACCCGCTGACGTTCCTCATGCGACTGCACGACCAGTACGGGGACGTGAGCAGCTTCCGCATCGGCAAGCGGTGGTTCTACCTGCTGGGCGACCCGGAGCACGTGCGCGACGTGCTGGTCACGCGCAACCGCAACTTCATCAAGAGCATGGCGTTGCAGCGCTCGCGCGTGCTGCTGGGCACGGGCCTGCTCACCAGCGAAGGCGACTTCCACCTGCGGCAGCGGCGCATGGCGCAGCCCGCCTTCCACCGCGAGCGAATCGCCGCGTACGCGCGCACCATGACGCGCCTGGCGGGCGAGACGGCGGAGAGATGGAGCGACGGCGAGACGGTGGATGCCGCGCGGGAGATGAACCGCCTGACGCTCGCCATCGCAGGCCGCACGCTCTTCGGCGCCGACGTGCAGGGCGAGGCCGACGAGATCTCGCGCGCCCTCACCGACGCGCTGGGGCTCTTCTCGCGGCTCACCAACCCGTTCGCCTTCATCCTGGACCGGCTGCCCGTGCCCGGCACCGTGCGCATGCGCCGCGCGCGCGAGCGGCTGGACGCCACCATCTACCGCATGATCGAGGCGCGGCGCGCGGGCGGTGGCGAGGGCGGCGACCTGCTCTCCATGCTTCTGGCCGCCCGTGACGACGAGGGCGACGGCGGCGCCATGACCGACCTCCAGCTGCGCGACGAGGCGCTCACGCTCTTCCTGGCCGGCCACGAGACGACCGCCAACGCGCTCGCGTGGACGTGGCACCTGCTCGCCGCCAACCCCGCCGCCGAGTCCGCCCTCCATACCGAGGTGGACGCCGCCCTCGCCGGCCGCACGCCCACGGCAGACGACCTTCCGCTGCTGCCGTACACGCGCGCCGTCGTGGCGGAGTCCATGCGCCTGCGCCCGCCCGCGTGGAGCATCGGCCGCGAGCCGCTGGCGGACTTCGAGCTGGGCGGCTACCGCATCCGCGCCGGCTCGGTGGTGCTGATGAGCCCGTGGGTCACCCACCACGACGCGCGCTTCTTCCCCGAGCCCGAAGCCTTCCGCCCCGAGCGCTGGCTGGGCGATGCGGACGCGGCCGTCCCGCGCATGGCGTACTTCCCGTTCGGCGCCGGCCCGCGCAAGTGCATCGGCGAAGGGTTCGCGTGGATGGAGCTGACGCTCGTCCTCGCCACCCTGGCCCAGCGCTGGCGCCTCCGTCCCGCCTCCCCCGCGCCGGTCCTCCTCGAACCCCTCATCACCCTCCGCCCCCGCGGCGGCCTACCGATGCGCGTAGAGCGCCGCGACTGACAAACCTAAATCCGCACTGATCTTGCACCTGTAGGGGTGCGATTTATCGCATCCGAAACCCTCAGCGTTCGGCTGACTACCGGTTTGACATCGGACAAACCCGCGGCGCATGGTTGGCCTCCAGCGCCTCGGTGCTAATTCCCAGCTCCGATAACAGCATCCCCGACTCCACTAGGGAGCCGGGGATGCTTTTTGCTCTGCGGCGAGCGAGGTCGGGCTACCAGGAAAGCAGCGGCAGTCCGTCAATCTCTCGGAAATGGGCGTCGCGAGTGGCCAGGGTGATCCCATGCTGTCGCGCGAGTGCGGCGATCCAGATGTCGTTCTCGGGTATCGGACGACCTTTTGCTCTCAGGCCATTCTTGATCTTCCCATAGAATCGAGCCGTCTCGTGGTCACAAGCGAGCGGAATCGTACTCTCGGCAAATGCCTCAACCTGCGCTAAGCCCTCAGCGATTCGCCTGGAGCTCTCCGCGCCATACAACAGTTCCCCAAGCACGATGGACGGCAGATACACTGCCTCGGCGCTTTTCAGTAGGCGTTCAACGGAAGGGACCTTGGAGAACAGGTCCACCACGACGCTGGTGTCGAGAAGAATCTTACCAGCCATGCGGATCTACGTTCTCGCAGCCTTCCTCGATCGCCCGTGCCATCGCAGCGACGTCTTCAGGAGGGAGGGCTCCGGCGAACCGCAGCAGCGACTCGCCGCTCCCCCGCTTGGGTGCCTCGTCTAGCCCACGTACAAACTCAAGCACCTGCTTCTGCTGGTTCGGGGCGAGCGCCGCCAATCGCTCGATGATTTCGCGTTCCAGCGCCGCCATAGCCACGGTTCTCCACTCACGAGGTCGGAGTTCTGCTTGACGAAAAATAGTGACTCTTCAGGGAGATGGTAAGCTCTCTCTCCGCGGCAGAGGGTGGCGAAGAGCCTACGTGCCCGCGGGGCAGTCCACCACGCGTAGGTTCGCCGCGTTCTTGTGCCACACGGCGGGACCGCCGTCGATGGTGAGCATGCGCGCGCCGGACGCGTCCGTCTCCTCGGCCGTGATGCGGCCGTACGGGGCGCCGTCCGCCGCGTCGATCGCGCACTTGCCGATCACGTCCTTCGCCTCGGCCGCGGGCGTGCCCTGGGCGGCCGCGTCGCCGTCGCCGTGCCCGCAGGCGGAGGCGAGCGCACACAGGGAGAGGGTCGCTGCGAGGGAGCGGATGCGCATGGGCGTGTGTCCGGTGTGGATGTGGAGAGGACCGGCGGGAGGGGTGCCGCGCCCTGCCCGCGAGCGCGGGTAGGCAGAACGTATTGCGCATCGGCCGTGCATCGCCAGAGGCGCGTCCAACACCGCCGCCGCGCGCCGTCCCGGCAGCCGCGACGGCGCGTTCTGCTCCTCGCGTCCGTGGCGCTACTCGCCCTGGCCCTTGAAACCGGTCCGCTTCTCGTCCTGCTCGCCTTCGCGCACGCGCTCCTCGTCCTGCTGGCCCGCGCGGGCGATGGCACCCCACCGCGCCGCGATGGCGGGCGAGAGCAGGAGCTGCACGACCGCGGGGTCGAACTGCGTCCCCGCGCCGCGGTGCAGCTCCTCGAGCGCGTCCTCCATGGGCATGGGGTCGCGGTACTTGCGCGGCTGCGTGAGCGCGTCGAACACGTCGGCCACGGCGATGATGCGGGCCGAGAGCGGGATGTCCTGGCCGCCCAGCCCCACCGGATAGCCGCTCCCGTTCCAGCACTCGTGGTGCGACGAGACGATCTGGCGGATGCCGGGGTGCAGCTTCTCCAGCGGCCCCAAAATGTGGGCGCTCTCGTGCGGGTGGTGCTCGATCTCGGCGCGCTGCTCCGGCGTGAGCGGCTTGTGAGAGTGCACGATGTCGAAGAACCGGTCGTCGATCTTGCCCATGTCGTGCAGCAGCGCCGCCACGCGCGCGGTGGCCAGCGCGGCGCCCCGCATGCCCATGGCCGCCGCCACCACGTACGTGAGGTCGGCCACGCGGCGGCTGTGGCGCGCCGTCATGGCGTCGTCTGCCGTGAGCGCGTTCAGCAGCACGTCTATGAGCGTGCGGTGCACCGACCGGCGCTTGCGGTTGCGGCTGCGCGCGTCTGCCATCCACGCCAGGCTCACCATGCCCGCCGACACCAGGGCGGCGCCCAGCATGCGGTGGTGGCGCGCACCGCGGTGGGTGGATATCTCGTTCAGCATCGGTCTCGTCTGGGCGGCGTGTCGGGGCGGTGGGGAGGGACCGCCGTCTGCACAAGCCAAGCCACGGGCTACACATACCTGATTCGGACTCCGCGTCTGCCGTGTGCCCCAGGGCCACGCTTGACATCGTTCCTCATCACATTATCTTAGTACTTAGATTTACTTGCCTGAACACATTCTAGGAGAGACGACCATGTCCGATACCGCCGCGGCAGCCACGCAGTCCACCTGGACCCTCGACGCCTCGCACTCCAACGTGGAGTTCTCGGTGCGCCACCTGATGATCTCGTCGGTGAAGGGGCACTTCTCCGAGGTGGAGGGCACGGTCACGGCCAACGACGCCGACCCCAGCGGGGCACGCGTGGAGGTGGTGGTGAAGACGGCGAGCATCGACACGCGCCAGGAGCAGCGCGACGCGCACCTGCGCTCGGCGGACTTCTTCGACGCGGACACGTTCCCGCAGATGCGCTTCGTGGGCACGCGCGTGGAACGCACCGGCAGCGACACGTTCAAGCTCACGGGGGACCTCACCATCAAGGACGTGACGCGCCCGCTCACGCTCGACGTGACGGAAGAGGGCCGCGGCAAGGACCCGTGGGGCGGCGAGCGCGCGGGCTTCAGCGCCACCGGCAAGATCAAGCGCAGCGAGTTCGGCCTGACCTGGAACCAGGTCCTGGAGGCCGGCGGCGTCGCGGTCGGCGATGACATCAAGATCTCCGCAGACGTGGAGCTGGTGAAGTCGGCGGCCTGATCCTCGGCCTGCTCCGCAGATGTGCAGCGCCCCCCGTGCCTTCCGGCGCGGGGGGCGCTCGCGTTCGATGTCGGATCGCTTCGTCGCGCGGGGCTGGCGTGGCGGGTGCGGCGGCGCCATCGTCACCGCCGCCGCACGGCCGTGCATCCAAGATTCCCGCACGATGCCATCTCCCGAACCCGCCGCCGAACCATGACGACCGTCCTGCTGCTCATCGTCTCCAACGTCTTCATGACGTACGCGTGGTACGGGCACCTGAAGCACCGCGAGCTGCCGCTGGTCACCGTGATCTTGGTGAGCTAGGGCATCGCGTTCTTCGAATACTGCTTCCAAGTGCCCGCGAACCGCATCGGGTACGCGCGGTTCAACGGCGCGCAGCTCAAGACGATCCAGGAAGTCATCTCGCTGGTCGTGTTCGGCTTCTTCTCCGTGTGGTATCTCAAGGAGCCGTTCCGCTGGAACTACCTCGTGGGCTTCGGGC
>DASRQW010000332.1 GCA_035696245.1 Longimicrobiaceae bacterium
AAGGGCGAGAACGACCAGGCCGATGATCCACGGCCAGATGCTCCGCTCCTTCCGTTCCACGTTGATGTCAGCCACGATCTCCTCCTGGTGAGCACGGGTCCAATAGCCGGCCGGACCGCGAGGCCGGGGGACGGGGCCGGACGACTGCCTGTCCGGCGGGGCCGCGGAGGCCGGATTGCCGCCGCGCGTCGCCGCGCCGCAGGTGCAAAGATCGCGCCTTCGACGCTGTCGGCGCCTTGCGCGGAAACGCATATGCGCGCGTGGGAGGTGGCCCGCGCGCGCACTCGCCGGTATGATTCGCGCGCGTGGGCTGCCCCTGCGCGTCCGCACGCGAGCGGCGCCGGGTTCCCCCATCTCTCGTTCGATCGCGAGCATGCACGACGCGCTCTTCTACCTGGCCGCGGCGACCGTCGTCTTTCTCCTGGCGATGACGGCGGAGCTGGTGCTGGGCGGCCGGAAGCTGCGCCGCATGGCGGACGTGGCGCTGCCCGCGCCCGGCGAGCTTCCCACGCTGTCTGTGGTGATCGCGGCGCGCAACGAGGAGCGGAACCTGGAGGAGGCGCTCCGGTCGGTCTTGGCGCTGCGCTGGGAAGGCGGCGCGGAGGTGATCGTGGTGGACGACCGCTCGACCGACGCCACGGGCGCGATCCTGGACCGCATGGCGGCGACGGCCCGGCGGCTGCGCGTGGTGCACGTGGCGGAGCTGCCGGCCGGCTGGCTGGGGAAGAACCACGCGCTGTGGCACGGCGCGCAGGAAGCGCGCGGCGAGCTGCTGCTCTTCACCGACGCGGACGTGGTGATGGAGCCCACCGCCGTGCAGCGCGCCGCCGCCCACCTGGTGCGGGGCGGCTTCGACCACGTGACGGCGGGGCCCGACGTGCTGATGCCGGGCATGCTGCTGCGCACGTTCGGCGTGGTGTTCGCCGTCTTCTTCTCGCTCTTCTCGCGGCCCTGGAAGGCGGCGGACCCGCGCAGCCGCTTCCACATCGGAATCGGCGCGTTCAACCTCGTCCGCGCGAGGGCCTACCGGGAGATGGGGACGCACCGGGCCATCGCCATGCGGCCGGACGACGACATGAAGCTGGGCAAGCTGGTGAAGAAGCACGGCTTCCGGCAGGACTTCCTGATCGGGGCGGGGATGGTGTCGGTGGAGTGGTACGCGTCGCTGCGCGAGCTGGTGAACGGGCTGAAGAAGAACGGCTTCGCGGGCGTGGACTACCGCCTGTCGATGGTGTGGCTCGCCACTGTCGCGCACACGCTGCTCTTCGTCTGGCCTTTCGTGGCGCTCTTCGCCACGCACGGGTGGACGCGGGGGCTGAACGCGGCGGCGGTCGCCATCATCCTCGTCGTCTTCGCGGGGGCGGCGCGGGAAACGCGGGTGCCGCCGTGGTACGGTGTGATCTTTCCCGCGGCCGTGCTGCTCTTCCTGTACGTCGTCTGGAACTCGACCCTTGCCACGCTTCTCGGCGGCGGCATCGAGTGGCGGGGTACGCACTACCCGCTCGCCGAGCTGAAGGCGAACCGCATCTGAGCTGGTGCGCTCCCCGCGGCGTCGGCTCGACCGACGACAATCGACGGGCCTGCTGCCACCGTTGACACTCCGTCCGCAGCCCGGCTAGGTTTCCGCCGCCTCGCCGCGCGGTGAAGTACAAGCCGCCGTGCGGGTTACAGGCCCCTTCAGGAGATGTACGGCGGACGATGCGCGGCCGACCGTTTTCCCTGCGGATTCGCCGGCCTCCAGTCCGAGCCTGGTCCTCCAACGCCCTCCATTCCCGCCCTTGCATCCTCCACCTCCGCCGATGGGCAGCATTTGCCGCGGGTAGCGCTCGTGACCGGCGCGTCCGGATTCGTGGGCGGGCATTTGGCCGAGCGACTGCGCGCCGCGGGATGGAACGTGCGCGCCCTCGTCCGCCCCACCAGCGATGTCGCGCTGCTGCGGGAGCTTGGCGCGGAGCTGGTGCACGGCGGCCTGGACGACGTGGATGCGATCCGGCGCGGGGCGGATGGCGCGGAGGTCGTCTTCCACCTCGCCGCCGTGACCGCCGCGCGCGACGAGGCCGCCTACCGCCGCGCCAACGCGGAAGGTACGCGCAACGTGGTCCGCGGCGCCCTCGCCGCCGACAACCGGCCGAGGCGCATCGTCTATCTCTCCTCGTACGCGGCGTGCGGGCCGTCCGCGGATGCGCGGGCGAGGCACGTGGACGACCCGCCCGCGCCGCTCACCGCGTACGGGCGCACGAAGCTGGAGGGCGAGCACGCGCTGGCGGAGGCGGCACGCGGGGGCGTGGAGACGCTGACGGTGCGCGCCCCGGCCGTGTACGGGCCGCGCGGACGCGAGCTGCTGCCGTACTTCCGCTTGGTGGCGAACCGGCTGGCGCCCTCGCCCGGCGGGCCGCCGCGGCGCTTGCACCTCGTGTACGCGCCGGATTTGGCGGCGGCGCTGGTGCGAGCGGCGGACGCGCCGACCGGCACGTATCCCGTCGCCGAGCCGGTGGAGCACCCGTGGCGCGACGTGGTCGGGGAGATGGCCCGCGCGCTGGGCCGCCGCCCGCTACGCATCTCCCTCCCGCCCACGCTCGTCCGCGCCGCCGCCGCGACGACGCAAGCACTCGCCGCCGCCGTGGGGCGCACCCCCGCCTTCAACCGCGAGAAGGCGGAGGAGATGCTCGCGGAGGCGTGGGTCTGCGATCTCGCCGGTTCCGATGCGCTGCTGCCGCCGGGCGAGGCGACGCCGCTGGCCCGCGGGATGGACGTCACCGTCGCCTGGTATCGCGACCACGGCTGGCTGTAGATTCCGCACCGACACGGCTGCGCCCGGCTTTGATGTTCCGCCTTGGCCGGCAGCGTATCCGCCGAGCCGCGGAGGTGCATTCGGTAGATGTGCACCACCGCGCATCGGCCGTGATGCTCGAGCGCACGCCGCAGTCCATCGACCGAGACCCGATCCAGCCTGGCAGCGCGGCCGATGCGCATCTACGGACCGCCTTCCATCTCCCGACCCGTCCCCACCACACCCGTCCCTGATGACCGACAGCGTTCGCGTTCGCGAGATCTCCCCGGGCGACAAGCTCAAGCCGTTCGTGGACTTGTGGTGGAAGTACAACGCGGCGGACCCGCACTGGGTGCCGCCGCTGCGGATGGTGGTGAACAAGGCCCTGGACCGCCGCAAGCACCCGTTCCACAAGCATGCCGAGGTCGCCTACTTCCTGGCCGAGCGCGGGGGCGAGACGGTGGGCCGCATCGCCGCGTTCGTGAACCGGCTGCACAACGACACGCACGGCGAGCGCACCGGCTTCTTCGGCTTCTTCGAGGCCGAGGACCGTGCGGAGACGGCGCGCGCGCTGGTGGACGCCGCTGCCGCCTGGCTGCGCGAGCGGGGGATGGAGAGCATGCGCGGTCCCTTCAACTTCTCCACGAACGAGGAGGTGTCGTCGCCCGGCATCCTCGTGGACGGCTTCGACATGCCGCCGTTCGTGACCATGTCGCACAACCCGCGCTACTACGGCGCGCTCGTGGAGGCCGCGGGCCTGGCGAAGCTCAAGGATCTGGTCGCCTACCGCATCCCCAGCCCCGAAGCGCCCGAGCGGCTAAAGCGCGGCGTGGACGCCATGCTCAAGCGCCACGGCGCCACCATCCGCTCGCTCGACATGAAGAGCTTCGAGCGCGAGGTGGGGATCGTGAAGGACATCTACAACTCCGCGTGGTCGCTCAACTGGGGCTTCGTGCCGTTCACCGACGAGGAGTTCGCCTACGTCGCCAACGACATGAAGTCCATCGTGGACCCGGCCCTCTGCTTGATCGCCGAGGTGAAGGGCGAGCCGGTGGGCTTCTCCCTCGCGCTGCCGGACATCAACCAGGCGCTGCGCCACCTGCCCAGCGGGCGCCTCACGCCGCTGAACGTGCTCAAGCTGCTCTGGTACCAGCGCAAGGTAGATGCGCTGCGCGTCATCACCCTCGGCTTCCGGCCCGGCTACCAGCACCAGGGCCTGGGCGCGGCGTTCTACCTGAAGACCTTCCTGAACGGCGCCGAGCGCGGCTACAAGACCGCCGAGGGTTCGTGGATCCTGGAGGACAACTGGGAGATGCGGCAGGCGCTGGACAAGCAGGGCGCGTACGTCTACAAGACCTACCGCATCTACGAGACGGCGCTGTAGCGAGGCCGTCGCCGAACCGAAGCGTCGACGACGAAGGAAGATCATGGGAGCCGTGACGTGCCCGGCCTGCGGGCTGGAGGAACCCGGGCGGCCCGTCTGGCGGGAGTGCGGCGCGCCACTCACGGTTCGCGCCAGCCAGCAGCGCCGCTCGCGCGACCTAGAGCGGTTTTCGCATCAGTCCAGAGCACAAGTTCCCCTGGAATGTGTGAAGCCCGGGCGATTTCACTCCGGATTGATAGGCAAATCGCTCTAGCGGACCGCATCGCAGCCAGCGCGAGCGACCGCGGATACGCCGAGTGGCAGCGCAGCGTCATCACGGACGTGGTGCACGGCGGGGGAACGGCGGGCTACGCGCTCGTGATCAGCACCGTCGTGGTCTGCGCGGCCGTCTTCCTGGGTGTGCACCGTGCGGTGCTCGCCTGGTGGGAGCCGGCGAACAGCCCGGGCATCTTCGTCTACCTCGCCATCGTCGTCCCGCTCACGGTGCTGTACTTCAGGCTGAGCGCCCCGCTCTTCTACCGCTTGCACCGGCGCCTCGCGAAACGGTAGTTCTAGCGGCGGACCTCGTCCCGTGCCCGGCCCGCGGGCCGGGGCCACGAAACGGCGGAGTCGGACGGCCGCGCATCCAAACGGCCCCGCGGAGCATCAGATGGACACAGGCGGCATCGATACCGGTTCGGTTCTGATGACCACCGGGAAGCGGATTGCCGTCGTGCAGCGGGCACGCGGTATGTGGGAATGGCGCACGGATCTGCCGGACGCGACGGCGTTGCTGCGGAGGCTGACCGGCGGTCGACGGCCATCGGGATGCCGACCTCGAGAAGATACGCAACTCTTGCCCAACCGATTCCGTAAGCCGATGCAGAGACGGGCACGATGGCCGGCCGATCGGCGTTTCCTGAGATGACGATGCAAACGGAGAAGCCGCCGAAGCGCGCGGGGATGGCGATCGCGCTGGCGGTGTTGTTCGGACCGCTCGGCTTGTTCTACGCCAGCACGCTCGGTGGCGTGGTGATGTGTATGGTCACCGTCACGGCGGGCCTGTTCACCGTCGGCGTGGCGCTCGTGCCGTGCTGGCTGGTGTGCGTCTTCTGGGCAGTGGTCGCCACGGTGAGCCACGACGACCCGCATCCCACCGGCATCCCCTGGGCCGAGGCCCAGCGCGAGGACGAACGGCCGGACGCGGAGGGCTGAGATGCGGACGGGCCCGGCGCCTTCCGTTTAGGCCCTATCCTCGCGAAGCACGCTGTATTAGATTGCAGCTTCCGACTCTGCGCAAAAGACGCGGAGCGTACCGAGCGAACACGCCAGGCAGCATTCCCACCCCACCGCCCCGCGTGCGTCCCCTTCGGGCCGCAGCGCTCCCCAAGGGCGGAATCCCTCAGCTCGGAGGGCGTTTTTCCATGTTGACCCTGATGATCGCAGTGGCGGCGGCAGCCGTGGTGGCAGGCGGCGTGTACCTGTCGCGCCAGGCCGATGCCGACCCGTGGTCGGCGCGCCGCAAGACGCGCACGCAGGAGCACCTGCTGGCCACCGCCGGCTCCGCGCCGGACCCGGCCGAAGAGCCGGCCGAGCGCTAGGCGGCCACGCACGGCCGGGCCACGCTCCGCCATGCGCGGGGCGGCCCGGCCGGTCCTGTTCCGCCGCGGCGGCGGGCGCTTAGATTTCCCCGTTCCGGTTCCGTAAACGAACGCACGGGGGACGAGTTGCGCCACGCACCGCACGACGCCCACGCCGGCCCCGGCGCGGGATGAAGGTCGCTTTCTTCACCGAAAGCCTGTTCCCCCACGTGGACGGCGTGTCGCGCACCCTCGCGCAGCTCTTCGCCACGCTGGAGGCCCGCGGTGTCGACTTCCGCGTGTGGTCTCCCTTCGTGCCCGGCCCCCAGGTTTCGTGGGCCCGCCGGGTACGCCCCGTGCCGTTCCTCCGCTTCCCGCTCTATCCCGACTACCGCGTTTCGCTGCCGTTCCGCCATGGCGCCGCCGCCGAGCTGCGCGAGTGGCGGCCAGACGTGGTGCACGTGGTCAGCCCCACGCCCATGGCCGGCTGGGCGCTGCGTTGGGCGCGCCGCAACGGTGTGCCGGCGGTTTCCAGCTTTCACACACACTTCGTCTCGTACTTCCCCCACTACGGCGTGCCCTGGCTTCAAGGCGCGGGCTGGGCCGTGCTGCGCCGCTTCTACCGGCGGTGCGACGTGGTGTACGCGCCGTCGCACGCCATCATCCGCGAGCTGGCGGAGCACGGCATCCCGGGCGTGAAGCTGTGGTCGCGCGGCATCGACCTGGCGCGCTTCTCCCCCGCCTTCCGCGACGCGGACCTGCGCCGCCTGGCCGGTGCGGACGATGCGACGCCGGTCGTGCTGATGGTGAGCCGCCTGGTGAAGGAGAAGGATCTGGCCGATCTGGTGGAGATGGACGCCGTCCTGCGCTCGCGCGGCAACGACTTCCGCCTGGTCCTAGTCGGCGACGGGCCGATGCGCGGCGAGCTGGAGGCGGCGCTGCCGCACGCGTATTTCGCCGGCCACCAGGACGGCGAGGCGCTGGCGCGCTGGTACGCCTCGGCAGACGTGTTCGTCTTCCCCAGCACCACGGAGACGTTCGGCAACGTGGTGCTGGAGGCGATAGCGTCCGGCCTCCCCGCGGTGGTCGTGGACCGCGGCGGCCCGCCGGACCTGGTAGATGCGGGCGAGACGGGCTGGATCGCGCGCGCGAACGACCCCGCGGACCTGGCCGCGCGCGTGGAGTCGCTTCTGCGCGATCCCGCCGCCCGCGCACGGATGGGATCCCGCGCCCGCCAGGTCGCAGGCGAACGCGACTGGAGCGCCATCAACGGCCGGCTCGTGGACGACTACACCCGCCTCGCCGGCCTCCCCTCTCCCGAAACCGCATCGACGCTGGACGCATCGCACGCATCGGAATCGATCGGTCGATCCGCATCTCCCGATCGACTCGGGTCCTCCGTTGACCTCTCGTCCGCAGAGGTCACGGCCGAATCACGATCGTCGGACAACGATTCCGGCGGATGAAGAGCGAGGCGGGCGGCGAGCGGAAGGGCGGGCGGCTGGAGCGGCTGTTCCGGGTGTCGATGCTGCTCATCCCCGTGGGCGTGCTGGGGAATCTGGCGCTGTCGTGGTTCGCGACGGACCACCAGGTGCTCGCCACGCTCCACCATCTCCCGAAGCGGTACCTGCTCGCCGCCGTCGCGCTGGGGCTGGCCCCGTGGGTGACGAACGCGCTGCGCATCCGCATCTGGGCAGGCTTCATCGGCCGGCCCATGTCGATGAGGGACGCGTTCCGCATCACCATCGGGTCGGAACTGGCGTCGTCGGTGCTGCCCACGTCCACCGGCAGCGAGGTGCTGCGCTGGGGAATGATGGTGCAGAAGGGGATCACGACCGGCCAGGCGGCGTCGATCATGACGCTGGGCTACGTGGAAGACGCGGTCTTCTTCCTGGTCGCCATCCCCACCGCGGTCGTCGTCGCGCGCGCGTGGGAGCTGCCGGTGCTGCGCGACGTGGCGGGGCGCATCCGCGGGAACGCGCTGGTGGTCGCCGTCGCACTGATCGCCGCGCTGCTGATCCTCCGTCTGCTGCTTCGTCTCGCGCTGAGGGGAAGGTTCGGGCTTCGGCTTCGCAGTTCCAGCCGGCGGCGCGTGGCGAAGCTGCGGCGGCGAATGCGGAAGACCGGGCGCGACTTCCGCGGCGTTTTCCTGATGGTGCGCGAGCGGGGCAAGCTGCGCTTCGCGCTGACGCTGGGCATCACCGCGGTGCAGTGGAGCTGCCGCTATTCCGTGGTCACCGCGCTAGCGTACTTCCTCGGCGCGCCGGTCGATCCGGTGCTCTTCTTCCTGCTGCAGTGGGTCATCTTCACCGTCATGCTCTTCGTGCCCACGCCCGGCGCGGCCGGCGGCGCGGAGGCGGCGTTCCTGCTGGTGTACTCGGCCCTGCTGCCCGCGCGCATCCTGGGCATTGCCACGGCGGGCTGGCGGTTTCTCACGTTCTACCTCCAACTCTCGCTGGGCTCCCTCGTCTTCGGCTCGCTCAACTTCGCGGAGAGGCGTGCGCGCAGCCGCGGAGACGCCCACGGCACGCCGCATGCCTCCACGCGCGAAGGCCGATCCGGGAGGTGAGCGTAACTCACCGATTTTCAAAGCCTTACAACGCTTGTTTGCACGACGAAACCCTCGACAAAGGGGTGAAATGTGTTTATATTCATCCCATGAAAACGGCAATCGATCTCAGCAGTGCGGCGGCGATCATCAACGCCCCGCAGCCCCCCGCCGGCAGGCTGGGGCGCACGGCCGTGCAGGTGCCCGAGGCACTGGGCGACCTTACGGACGAGCAGCTTTTTCAGCGATATACCACCGGTGACGGCGACGGCTTCCGTGTGCTCATGGAGCGCTACCAGCCGCGAATCCAGGGCTTCCTGCGCAAGCGCCTGAACGACGAGGAGCGGGTGGAGGACCTCACGCAGGACACCTTCCTGCGCATCCACCGCGCGCGCGGCAGCTACGACCCCAGCCGGAAGTTCTCGACGTGGATCCACACGATCGCGAACAACCTGCTGAAGAACGAGTTCCGCAACCGTTCGCGCCGCCGCGAGACGGCTTTCTCCGAGCTCAGGCCCGAGACGTCGGCGTCGGGCGCGCCCACGCGGCCGGTGGAGTTCGCCACCGGCGGCGCGGACCCGGAGCGTGAGGCGTACCGCAGCGAGCTCCGCACCGCCATCGACGCGGCGATCGCGCGGATGGACGAGCACCACCGCATCCCGTTCGTGATGCGCGAGGTGGAGGACCGCACCTACGAGGAGATCGCCGAGGAGATCGGTATCCCCGTGGGCACGGTGAAGAGCCGCCTCAACCGCGCCCGCAACTCGTTCCGCATGCTCCTGCCCGTCCCGGTCTGAGCATCCGGCTTCGGCCAAAGCTCTCGGTTTCGGTAGATGGTAGATGACGGACGGCCCGTCTCGCGCGATTGCGCGGGGCGGGCTGTTTGCGTTGGGGGTTGGTGAAGCGGGCCCCCTCCCCCGGCCCCTCCCCCAAAACTGCCTGGGGGAGGGGAGACCAGAAGTCCGCGGCGGGAGGGTTGGCGCGGCTGCGAACTGGTCCAACGGCGGGGGGCCGGCCGGCGATTCAGCGGTCGTAGCGGAAGATTGCCGAAGCGCGCTTGTCTGAGCCTGCATCGCGCACAACGGTAACCCTCGCAATGGTGTAGCTCCGATCTTCCCGCGTCGTCGAACGAGGCATCACCTCCACTGCACGAATCTCCGGAGCATCGTTACATCCCTTCCCGATCCGTTGTCGAGCCACCCTCGTCCCGTCGTTGCTTTGCGAGCGGTTGATTCGGGGGCGGAGGCGGTGTATGCTGCATGTTCGCCGTGACGTGCCGATGGAGTCCGTCCGGTCGGCTCGCATCCCTCGACTTCCGCGCTCCCCCACCTCGCGCCGGAGAACCGCCATGCCCGAAGGAAGCTCTGCCACGGTGAACGACGGCGACGTCCTGCTGCTCGTGGGCACCATGAAGGGCGCGTTCATCCTCTCGTCGGATTCGGAGCGGAAGGAGTGGCGCGTGGACGGGCCGTACTTCCGCGGCGAGACCGTCTACTCGATGGCGTTCGACCAGCGCGGCGGGCGGCGGCGGACGCTGGCGGGCACGCAGAGCTGGCACTGGGGCAGCGTGGTGCGCGCCAGCGACGACTTCGGCGGGACGTGGACGGCGCCGGAGCGGCAGAACGTGCGATTTCCGGAAGATTCCGGGCTGGCGCTCAAGAACATCTGGCAGATCCACCCCGGTCCGGCCGGCGAGCCGGACCTGATGTACTGCGGCGTGGAGCCCGCGGCGCTGTTCGAGTCGCGCGACGCGGGCGACACGTGGAGCCCCGTGGAGGGCCTGCTCAAGCACGAGCACCGCGAGCGTTGGATGCCGGGCGGCGGCGGGCTGTGCCTGCACACCATCGTGCAGGACGCCGGCAATCCGCAGCGGATGGGCGTCGCCATCTCCACCGCGGGCTTCTACCGGACGGACGACGGCGGGCGCAGCTGGCAAGCGCGCAACAACGGGGTGCGCGCGCAGTTTCTGCCGGACAAGTACCCGGAGTTCGGGCAGTGCGTGCACAAGGTGGTGAACCACCCGTCGCGGCCGGAGCGGCTCTTCCTACAGAACCACTGGGGCCTGTACCGCAGCGACGACTGGGGCGACACGTGGACCGACATCGCCAACGGCGTCCCGTCGGACTTCGGGTTCGCCATGGAGGTGCACCCGCACGAGCCCGACACGGTCTACATCGTGCCCCTGGAGTCCGACGGCTTCCGCTGCGTGCCCGAGGCGAAGCTGCGCGTGTACCGCAC
>DASRQW010000333.1 GCA_035696245.1 Longimicrobiaceae bacterium
CGCCGGATGAAGAGCTGGCGCTGGCTCTCGCCCATACTGGGCGCGGTGCTGCTGGCGGGCGCCGTGTGGGTGCTGCACCACGAGCTGCGCCACGTGCGCTACGCCGAGGTGAAGGCCACGCTGGCGGCGCTTCCGCGCGCGGCGTTCGGCCTGGCGCTGCTGCTGTGCGCCATCAACTACGCGGTGCTCACCGGCTTCGACCAGCTCGCCTTCCGCTACATCGGGGCGAAGGTGGAGTGGTGGAAGATCAGCGTGGTGAGCTTTACGGGCTACGCGGTGAGCAACAGCGTGGGGTTCGCGCTGATCTCGGGCACGCACGTGCGCTACCGCTTCTACTCGCGGTGGGGGCTCACGGCGGGCGACATCTCGCGGATCGTGGTCTTCTACGTGGGCACGTTCTGGCTGGGCCTGCTGGTGCTGGGCGGGTGGAGCCTGGGCGTGGACCCGCACCCCGGCCTGCTGGCGCTGCCGGGCGGGCACCTGATCCGCGCATCGGGCTTCCTGATGCTGGCCTGCGCGGCGGGCTACGCGGTGGCGGCGCTGGTGCGGCGCGACCCGGTGCGGGTGCGCTCGGTGGAGTTCCCGCTGCCGCCGCCGGGCGTGGTGCTGGGCCAGTTCGTCCTGTCTTGCCTGGACTGGGCGTGCGCGGCGGGCATCTTCTACGTGCTGATCCCCCACACCAACCTCACCTACACCGAGATCCTGAGCGCCTTCCTGGCCGCCCAGATCCTCGCCCTCATCTCGCACGTGCCGGGCGGCGCGGGCGTGTTCGAGGGGACGATGGTGGTGCTCCTCAAGAGCTACCTCTCGCCCGAGGTGATCCTGTCGTCGCTGGTGCTGTACCGCATCGTCTACTACCTGATCCCCCTCGGCGCGGCGCTCTGCATCCTGCTGGCCGACGAGGTGCGCGTGCGGCGGCACCACCTGGCGCGCTGGGGCAGCGCGTTCGGCGCGCTCACCGGCGAGGTGGCGCCCAAGGTGCTGGCGGTGTTCGTCTTCCTGGCCGGCGTGGTGCTCCTATTCTCGGGCGCGACGCCGACGGAGAAGGCGCGCGTGTTCTGGATCGCGCAGTACATCCCCCTGGCGGTGGTGGAGGCGACGTACTTCCTGGGCAGCGTGGTGGGCGTGGGCCTGCTGCTGGTGAGCAACGGCGTGGCGCGGCGGCTGGACATGGCCTTCTACCTCTCGGTCCTGCTGCTGCTGGCGGGCATCGCCGCGTCGGTGCTCAAGGGCGGCGACTGGGAGGAGGCGGCGTTCCTGGCGGTAATCCTGGCCGCGGTGCTGGCCAGCCGCCGCGTGTTCGACCGCAAGGCGGCGTTCTGGGAGGCGCGCTTCTCCCCCGGCTGGATCGTGGCGGTCGTCTCGGTGGTGGGCGCCTCCATCTGGCTGGGGATGTTCGCCTTCCGGCACCTGGAGTATTCCGACGAGGTGTGGTGGCGCTTCGCCGTGGGGCAGGACGGCCCGCGTTTCCTGCGCGCCTCGGTGGGCGCCACGGTGGCGATCCTGGCGTTCGGCGTCGTGCGCCTTCTCCGCCCCGCGCCGCCCGAGGTGGTGCTGCCGACGGACGAAGACCTGGCGGCCGTGGGCCCGCTCATCGCGGCGCAAAGCTCCACCGTCCCCTACCTGGCCTACCTGCGCGACAAGTCGATCCTGCTCAGCCCGGACCGTAGCGCGTTCCTGATGTACGCGGTGCAGGGCAAGACGTGGGTGGTGATGGGCGACCCGGTGGGCAGCCCGCAGGCGTGCACGGGCCTGCTGCGCGAGTTCTTCGAGCGGTGCGACGACTTCGGCGGGGTGCCCGTCTTCTACCAGGTGCGCAAGGAGAGGCTTCACCACTACGCGGACTTCGGGCTCACCTTCGTGAAGCTGGGCGAGGAGGCGTTCGTCTCGCTCGACGGCTTCTCGCTGGACGGGGCGGAGCGCAAGCCGTTCCGCCTGGTGCTGAACCGGTTCGCCAAGGCGGGGCTCGCGTTCCGCGTCATCCCCACGGAAGGTGTGCCCGGGGTGATGGACGAGCTGCGCGACATCTCGCTGGAGTGGCTGGCGCACAAGTCCGCGGGCGAGAAGGGCTTCTCGCTGGGCTTCTTCGACGCGGAGTACGTGTCGCGCTTCCCCGTGGCCGTGGTGGAGGAGGCGGGCCGCATCGCCGCATTCGCCACCGTGTGGCCGGGTCCGGACCGCGTGGAGCTTTCGGTGGATTTGATGCGCTACCGGGAAGATGCGCCGAAGAACGTGATGGAGGCGCTGCTGCTCAACCTGATGCTGTGGGGCCGCGACCAGGGCTACCAGACCTTCAACCTGGGCATGGCGCCGCTCTCCGGATTGGAGATATCCGCCATCTCGCCCACGTGGACGCGGGTGGGGCACTTCCTCTTCCAGCGCGGCGAGGCGCTGTACAACTTCCAGGGCCTGCGCGCTTACAAGGACAAGTTCCACCCGGAGTGGCAGCCGCGCTACCTGGCCTACCCCGGCGGCCTGGCCCTCCCCCGCATCACGGCCGACGTGTCGGCGCTGATCGCGGGCGGGTGGCGCCGCATCTTCCGGCGGCGGAGCTGAGGTGCGCCGCCGCGCCGCGCCCGGGCGCACGCTGCTGCTCACCGTCTCCCTCTCCGCCGTCTTCTTCACCGCGCTCGCCTTCGGCCTGAAGCGCTCCGTGCTTGCGGGCGAGGGCCGCCCCGGTGCGGACGACCTGCCGCTGGTGGAGTATCCCGCGGCGGGTGGCGCGGGCGGCGACCTGATGGCGGTGGTGATGAGCGGCGACGGGGGATGGAGCCCCATGGACGCGGCGATCGGGCGGGCGCTGTCGCGGCGCGGAATCCCCGTGGTGGGCTGGAACAGCCTTCGCTACTACTGGCACCCCCGCAGCCCGCAGGAGGCGAGCGAGGACCTGCAGCGCATCGTGGACGCGTACACGGCGCGCTGGGGGAAGCCGCGCGTGCTTGTGGTGGGCGTCTCGTTCGGGGCGGACGCGCTGCCGTTCCTGGTGAACCGCCTGCCGCCGGAGGAGAAGGGGCACGTGGCGGGCGTGGCGCTGCTTTCCTTCGGCCGCGACGCGGCGTTCGAGTTCCACCTGCGCGACTGGCTCAACGCGCGGCCGCCCACCCGCTGGCACACCGTGCCCGAGGTGCGGCGGCTGAACGGCGTGCCGCTGCTCTGCATCTACGGCACGAACGACGACGTGACGCGCGTGGGCTGTCCCCTGCTCAAATCCATGCGCGCCAAGATCGTGGAGATGCCCGGCGGCCACCAGTTCGGCGGCGCCTACGGCAAGGTCGCGCGGATGGTCGTCCCCGCGCGCCGGCCGGCGGCTGGCTGGGAAGCGTACGCGGTGAGGGCGAAGGTGCCGTGACGGGTTGGGGGGAGGATTTCGGCGGCGGAGAAGTGAGGTTCCCCGGATCAGTGGACACACGAGTTAAGGGATTCAGGCGGCGTATGGAAGAACAGCCGCGCGCGGCTGCTCTTCCATACGCCGCTCGTACTCGACCGGGCTGAGGTAGCCCAGGGTCGAATGCCTGCGCCTCGGGTTGTACCACGCCTCCAGGTACTCGAAGATATCCTGTCGAGCTTCTGCGTGCGTGTGCCAGTCGGCTCCTTCGATCAGCTCGCACTCCAGCGTCGCGAAGGCGCTCTCGGCCACGGCGTTGTCCAGACAGGTGCCGCGCCGGCTCATGCTGCACCGCATCCCGTGCTTCGCCA
>DASRQW010000334.1 GCA_035696245.1 Longimicrobiaceae bacterium
CGGGCAGCTTCGCCACGGTTTCGGCCACCAGCTCGCGCAGGTGACGCTTGCGGTACAGGTCGTCCGGGCGCGCCGTGGTGTCCTCGAACTGCAGCGGCCGGTCGTCGTCGTCCCAGTTCCCCTTGATGGTCTGGAAGAGCACGAGCGGGTTGCGCGACCGGTTGCGCAGCTCGTTCTTCGCCAGGTTCGAGGCGATGGTATACGCCCAGGTCGAGAACTTCTTGGTGCGGTCGAACCGGTGCAGGTGACGATAGACGCGGATGAACACCTCCTGCACGAGGTCCTCCGCCTTCTCCCGGTCGCCGATCGTCCGGTAGATGAAGTTCAGCAGGCGCGTCTGGTAGCGCTCCACCAGCTCGCCGAAGCCGCGCTTCTCGCCGGCCAGGAAGGCGGCGACGACCCCGCTGTCGTCCAGGTCCTTCAGCGGGTTGCGCCGCCCCTGGTCTTCGGAGGTGCCCCGGCGTTTCGGGGCGAGAACTTCAGCCATGTGAACCCCCTTTAGAGTCCTGCGGAAGTGGGAACGAGCGGAGCTGCGCGGGCATCCGGGCACTTCTCCCGTCTGCTCAGGGGGGCAGTTTCCATACCCTGCGCGGCACCCCGTGCCGAACCCTGCCAAACCATTGCCGAACGTGCACTTACCCGGTCCTTAACCGTCCCTTAACATTGCGCTTCCGTCCTGCCTGGGTGACGTTTTCCGGACACCGGAGACACATCCGTGTGTCACATGCACCGTCCGTCGTGCACCCCTTCACATCCCGAACACGAACCCGGCGGCGTACAGCAGCGTGCAGACCGTCTTCGCGTCCTGGATCTCGCCGTCGCGCACCAGCTTCAACGCTTCGGAGAGCGGGATCTTGACCAGCTCCATGAACTCGTCGGCGTCGCGCTTCACCGTGCCGGGCTGCAAGTCGCTCGCGACGAAGAGGTGGATGCGCTCGTCGGTGAAGCCGGGAGTGGTCCAGATGGCGCCCAGCGGCTGGAGCGTGCCGCAGCGGAGGCCAGTCTCCTCCTCCAGCTCGCGGCGGGCGCATTCGTCCCACGGCTCGCCGGGGTGGGCGGGGCGCCCGGCGGGCACCTCCAGCAGGTAGCCGCCCGTCGCGTAGCGGTACTGGCGGATGAGGACGACCTGCGGGTCCGCTGCGTCCATCGCGCTCAGCACCGGCAGCACCGCGCTGGCTCCCGAGTGGCGGATGAGCTCCAGCTCGCCGGTGGAGCCGTCCGGGAAGCGGACCGCGTCCACGCTGAGGTCCACCACCGCCCCGCGGTGCACGTGCCGCGAAGAGATGCGGCCCGGCTCGGTCCCGCCCGGCTGCTGTCCTTCTCCCGTCATCTGTCGTTCTCCGTTGGATGAAGATGGAGCCTGGAAGGTTGCGGCGTAACCCGCCGAACGAACGTCTAATCAAATCCTAACGCCACTTACGCGCGGCGCCCCGCGGAAGTTTTCCGCGGGGCGCCGCATCGTCCGTCCACCCGTCGCAGCCCGCTCAGGGCAGCTCGGTGGCGGGGTCCATCACCTCCACCTCGCCCAGCCCGAGCTCGCGCAGCGGGTCCGCGACCTTGTCCGCATCTCCCGCGACGACGATGGTCGCCGCGTCGGGCCGCAGCCAGCGGCGCGCCACGGTCAGCACGTCGTCTGCCGTCACGTCCATGATGCCCTCGCGGTAGTGGTCCCAGTAGTCGTCCGGCAGGCCGTGCGTGACCAGCGTCGCCAGCTTGGCCGAGACGCCGTCGGTCGTCTGCACCTGGATGGGGAAGACGCCGGCCAGGTACGTCCGCGCGTCCGCCAGCTCCTTGGGCGTCACCTCGCCCTCCAGCATCCCGCGCATGTCCGCCAGCATCTCCTGGATCGCGTGCGCGGTGACCTCCGTCTGCACCGACGTCGCCATGGCGAAGGGGCCGCCGTCGCGCCGCATGGTGAAGCTGCTCGAGGCGCCGTACGTGTAGCCCAGCCGCTCGCGCAGGTTCAGGTTCAGGCGCGAGCTGAAGGTGCCGCCCAGGATGGCGTTCATCACCGTGACCGCGAAGAAGTCGGGCGCCGAGCGCGCCACGCCCACGTGCTGCACGCGGATCTCGCTCTGCACCGCGCCGGGGCGGTCCACCAGCACCACCCGCGTGCCCTCCAGCCGCGGACGCACCTCGGGCACCGCCACCGCGTGGGCCGAGCCGGCCCAGTCGCCGAACCAGCGCTCGGCCAGCGCCACCATCTCGTCCAGCGACGCGTCGCCCGCCGCCACCAGCGTGGTGGTGGCCGGCCGGTAGCGCGCGGCGTGGAAGGCGGCCACCTCGTCGCGGCCGATCGCGGCGAGGCTGCGCAGCACCCCCCCCAGCGGTCGCGCGAAGGGCGTCCCCGGCGCGAAGGTCCAGCGCGTCGCCGTCTCGTCGGCCAGGCTCGACGGGGTGCCGCGGCGCTGCTGGATCCCCGCCACGCGCTCGTCGCGCACCCGCTCCACCTCGTCGGCGGGGAAGGTGGGCGTGCGCACCAGCTCGGCCAGGAGCTCGAATCCGGGCTCCAGGCGCGAGCGGATGGCGGTGAAGCCCGCCTGCGCCGTATCCCACGACACCCCCGAATCCAGCGACAGCCCCAGTCCGTCCACCCGCTCCGCGATACCCGCCGCATCGCGGCTGCCGGCGCCGCTCTCCAGCAGGCCGCTGGTGAGCGCGGCCACGCCGGGGTGGGTGGAGCCCTCGGCCAGCCCGCCCGCGTTCAGCACCAGGTCGACCGTCACCACCGGGAAGGTGCGCACCTCGGCCACCAGCAGCGTGAGCCCGTTGGCCAGGGTGCGGCGGT
>DASRQW010000335.1 GCA_035696245.1 Longimicrobiaceae bacterium
GCCGATCTTGGCGCCGGGGTAGAACGAGAGCCAGATGCCCTGCAGGATCTGGCGGTTGGGCGGGACCACCTTGCGGAGGTCCTTCACCACGTAGATGAACTCGGGTCCGGCCATGTCGGTTCGAGCCTTTCGGATGTTGAAAACGGCGCCGGGAGATGCACGTCCCGCCGCGCCGCGAAGCTTGGATGCGCGGATACGGAATCGGCCGCAAATCTACAGCGCCCCGTGCGCGGCGCACAGACCCGCGCACCCGCCTCGCCCGCCGAGCCCGCCGAGCCCGCCGAGCCTCCCCGCCTTCGCACTTGCTCGGTAGATGCCACCGCGTCCGCGCATCCGCCGCCGATAGACCCCCCGCTGCCGCGAAGATGCACCGGCTCATCGTTTGATGCCACATGCCTTCGCACCCGGCGGCTAGGAGTTCCAGCACATTCTGAACGTGTTCACAAAACCCTTGACGCGGTTCGGCCGCGGATGTATCCTGCGTTCACGGCAGTTGAACACGTTCAAATCACATCGGCGGAGGGGCTCATGGACATCATCGTTCCCACGTACCTGATCTACCTGGGCGTCAGTGCGGGGCTCACCATCTGGGTGGCACGCACCCTCTCCATCAACGGCGGCATCTTCCTGGTGAACGTGTTCCGGGGAGACGAGACGCTGGCCGCGTCGGTGAACCACCTGCTCGTGGTCGGCTTCTACCTCATCAACCTGGGCTACGTGTGCCTGGCGCTGCGCATGACGGGCGACGTGCTGAGCGTGCGCGAGAGCATCGAGGCGCTGGCGGGGAAGATCGGGACGGTGATGCTGGTGCTGGGCGGGATGCACTTCTTCAACCTGCTGGTCTTCAACCGCATGCGCGTGTCGCGTCCCAGCGGCCGCATCCACATGAGCGAGCCGGTGTCCGAATGAGCGCCGCGGCTGCTGTCCTCGCCCGCAGGCGTGCGGTGAGCACGCCAGCTTACTACCGGCTGTCGCTGCTGCTTCCGTTGGTGCTGCCGATCCTCGCCTCTCCCCTGCTGATGACGGGGGAGAAGGGGCTGGGGAGCGTGGCGATCTGGCTGATCATGGGCAGCGTGATCGGGGCGGTCGCGTACATCCCCACGGCGGTCTTCCTCGTGGTATGGATGCGCGGGAAGACGGAGCGCGAGCAGCGCCGCGCCCTGTGGTGCGCCCCGCTGCTGATGGCGCCGCTAATGTGCATCTGCTACCTGCTGTACGCGCTGGGAAGCGCCGGGCCCGGCGGGTCGGTGGATGCCGGTTGGGGCGAGATGGCGTTCTACGGCGGCTTCGTGATCCTCTTCGGCTACGGATACGTGGCGCTGGCGTTCGGCCTCCTCCGGCTGCTGCGCCGGAGCGGCTGGGTCGCCCCCGCGGGCACGGAGGAGCGCCGGTAGATGCGTACGGCTACCTTCTACCGATGCAGCCTGCTGCTTCCGGTGGCGGTTCCCGCCGTCCTGGCGCCACTGCTCGCGGCGCCGCTGCGGGATGGGCTGCGAGGCGCCATCGGCATGCTGGTGATCGTCTCCATCTATGCGGCGATCCCGTACGTGATCGTAGCGCTCGGCTTGCTCCGGTGGATGACCGGAATGATCGAGCGGGAGATGCGGAGCGCCGCGCTCGTTGCCCCGTGGGCGATGACCGGGACGATGGTGCTATTGGCCGGGCTCCTGGGCTTGTTCTCCGGCGGGTCGGATTCGTGGGCGATGTTCGCAGGCGCGCTATGCATCCTCGCGGTTCTCAGCCTCGCGTTCGGATATGCGTACGTGGGCCGGGCGCACGGGCTGCTCGCGCTGCTGCGGGCGTGCGGCTGGGTGGAGCGCGAGGAGCCCGTGTGAGCCGCGCGCACGGCGGGGCGATGCGATACATTCGGTCCGGGCGGCGCGATCCGGCGTCGCCCGAACCGAATCTCCCCACCACGGCTAGCATGACGGACGGCAACCCCGAGGCGGCGACGAAGACCAAGAAGGGCGAGGCCACCCGCGCCCTGATCCTGGAAACCGCGCTGGACCTGTTCCGCGAGCGCGGCTACGAGGAGACGACGATGCGCGCCGTGGCCGAGCGGGCGGGCGTGGCGCTGGGCAGCGCGTACTACTACTTCCGCGGCAAGGAAGAGCTGATCCAGACGTTCTACGGCCGCACGCACACCGAGCACCTCGCGGCGTGCGCCCCCGTGCTCGCCCGCGAGACCTCGCTGAAGGCGCGGCTGCTGGGGGTGATGCAGGCCAAGGTGGACACGCTGGAGCCCTATCACCGCTTCTCCGGCCTGCTGTTCAAGACCGCGGCGGACCCGCGCAGCCCGCTCAACCCGTTCAGCGACGCGTCGCGCCCGGTGCGCGCCGAGGCGACGGCGCTGTTCGCGGAGGTGGTGCGCGGCGCGAACGAGCGCGTGCCGGCGGACCTGGAGGCCGAGCTTCCCAACCTGCTGTGGACGTACCACATGGGCATCGTTCTCTTCTGGATCCACGACTCGTCGCCGGGGCGCCGCCGCACGCGCAAGCTCATTGGCGGCACGGTGGATCTGGTCGTGCGCCTCATCTCGCTCGCAGGCCTGCCGCTCATGGGCCCCGTGCGCCGCAGCGTCCTCCGCCTCCTCGCCGACGTCGAGGCCGACGACGCGGAAGACATTGAGACGGACGATGCGGCGCCAGCGGGCGAGGATCCCACGCCAGCCTGACATCCTCCGCTCGCATCGTCGGATCGGTTGCTGCACGGTCGGATCGTGCTCAACCGAGCATTCGCCAATCCGCATCTCCAGATCCGCATCTCCCACACGCATTTCCTCCCCACATCTCCCGCACATCCAGCCGCACACCCAATCCGTTCGCGGCTCATCTCACGAAATTGAAGATGGGTTCGCCTCCGCATCGCCTTGGCGCGTAAACGCGCGGGCTACGGCGGCGCGAAGACCGCGTGCGCGGCCTGCTCCTCGTGCTTCCGTTCCGCTCGTACAAATCCCCGACGTGACCTCGACTGCGGGTGCGCCGAGGCAGCATCTGGAGATGAAGTACGAGCGCGTAACAGTTTTGTCGATTGCCCCTTCTGTGTCTCATCTGAGACAATAGATACGCACTTCGGGAGCCCGGGCGCGCAAACAAGCGTGGGCGCGAATGGATCGCAAGCCGTTCGCGGGGGGCGGTATGGGGGCGCGGGGCCGAGCAGGGTACGCGAGATGCCTTACGTGGAGCCTGCGGCCTCTCCGTGCCCGCTCCCCCGGCACACGGCCCGACTGCCCGGAACGGCAGCTCTCTCCCGCGGATGTACTCAGGAGGTCCCCATGTCATTCAAGTTCAACGGCGTGCTGCACGGCCGGTTCTGCGACGGCGACTGCACCGAGCCGCTCTTCGGCGTGACCGTGCTGCTGTACCGCGCCTCCGGCAAACCCGCGCCCAGCGACCCCGAGCCGCTGGACGCCGCCGCCATCGAGGAGAAGCAGGCGCGGCTGCTGGGCAGCGCCAAGGCCGACGAGAGCGGCGCGTTCAGCGTGGAGATCGGGCCCAACTCGCGCTACGAAAGCGGGCCGGTGGAGGTGGACGTGCGCTGCGACTCGGTGCCCGGCCTGCGCGACAACCGCCGGAAGGAGCCCGTGCAGCTCACCTTGGCCGAGGTCGACCCGAAGTGGGAGCAGTCGCGCGTGGGCTCGTTCTTCGACTGGCGGTACGAGGTGCCGGCGCGGCTGTGGTGCCACGTGCGCTCGCTCTTCGACGCGTGGGTGATCTGCGGGCACCTGCGCAGCTGCAAGGACAAGGTGCCCATCGCCGGCGTGACGGTGAAGGCGTTCGACGCGGACTGGCTGCAGGACGACGCGCTGGGCAGCGCGGTGACGGCGGCAGACGGGCACTTCCGCATCGACTACACGTCGGCGCAGTTCCGGAAGACGCCGTTCTCGCCGTGGCTGAACGTGGAGCTGGCGGAGGGGCCGGACCTGTACTTCACCGTGGAGTCCGGCGGCTCCACGCTGCTGAACGAGAAGCAAGCCGACGGCTGGCAGCCCAAGCGCCGCAACGTGCAGCACTGCTTCTGCGTGGACCTGTGCGTGGACATGAAGCCGAAGCCGCCGTACTTCGACCCGCTCTTCACCAGCGTGGGCAACCTGGCCTTCATGGGCGACGTGGTGGCGGGCACCGGGCTGACCGGGCCCACGTCGCCGGTGGGCGTGGGCTACGGCTTCTTCGGCACGCTGGTGCTGGGCGGCCTGTGCCCCAGCTTCAAGGCGGGCACCAGCCAGGCCATGTTCTACCGCTTCCGCGTGGCGCTGCCGGGCGTGGCGGACGCCGCGGCGCCTGCCGTGATGGGGCCGCAGGTGACGCCGTGGCCCGTGGGCTCGCGGCTGATCCTGTGGGACAAGAACGGCGACGGCACGCTGGAGTACGTGCCGCAGCAGATCTGGCTGCAGAGCTCGGGCGCCACGCCGGGGCTGCCCGCGCCGCTGCCCCCCGGCACGCCCGGCTGGCCGCCCAAGCACGTGATCGTGCCCGACGCGGCGGGCTGGATCGCGGTGGACCCCGACGCGGTGGGCCAGTCGTTCCAGACGCTGCTGGGCCTCAACTCCGAGGCGGTGGTGGCCGGCGGCGACGGAGGCGGCAGCGGCACGGCGGGCCAGCCGCCCTCCACGCCGCGGAACGGCAAGAAGGTGCGCGTGATCTTCGAGACGACGGTGGACCGGGCGAACGCGGCGGCCACGGTGCAGCAGACGGACGTGGCGGTGCTGCTGGTGAACAACTTCGCCGAGGTGGGCGAGCTGGACGCGCAGCAGTTCCACGGCGGCGGCTCCAACGCCTGCTCCGGCCTGGACGCGGCGCTGGACGTCGACTTCACCACCGACCACGAGCTGATGCTGGACTGGTCCATCTCCATCGGCAGCGCGGCGTTCTCGCTGCCGGGCGCGCCGGTCAACCCGTCGCCCGTGGCGTCCGGGCCCACGCCGGCCAAGCCGCGCGGCGACAACGGAACGGTGCACCTGGACATCAGCACCTGGCCTTCGTGCTCGTACCTCGTGGAGCTCACCACGCAGCGGAAGCTGACCAACGGCTTCAGCAACGACCCGGCGCGCGAGCTCGCCGCGTTCACCTTCTGCATCTGCAGCCACTAGCCGCCGGCCGAAAGGCCAGCGCAGCATGACGAAGGCGGCGGGGGCTCACGAGCCTCCGCCGCCTTCGCTTTCGTCCCTTCCGTCGAGTCGGATGAGACGGCGCCGCTCACCCGTGCGGCGCGTGCAGCAGCGGCGCCCACTCCAGGTCGAGGTGCGTGACCGGCCGTCCGTCCGCGACCTCCTCCAGCAAACCGGCCGGCGGGACGATTAGTGCCGGTCCGTACATCCAGAGCAGCGGATGGCCGGAGCCAGCGCGCAGCGTCACCGTCGGCGAATCACCGAAGTCCACCACCACGCCGGGGAACCGGTCGTCGAGCGTCGCGTCGAGCACACGCTGGAGGAGCGGCGGGTCGTACACGGCCGCACGGGAGATGGCGGTGCGCACGCGATCCCACGTTGCGGCGATGCCCGTCCGCGGAGGCGTGGGCTCGACACGCAGCCGGGGTGCGCCGCTGCGCCCGAGCACGGCGAGCACACGCGCGACGATCTGCTTCCACTCGTCGTCCCACCGGTCGTCCGTATCGGCAAAGCGGTCGAAGCCGGCTTCGCGGAAGCAGACGTCGGCGTTCACGGGAGATGGCCACACCGCCATCATCCGATGGCCGGGCGGCAGCCAAGCGGGTGCGGCGGCGGGCGGCACTTCGCCCCAGAAGATCCCATCGATCACACGTTCCATTCGCATCTCCCGTGAGAAGTGCGTCCGAACAAATTTTCCGTCCCCGAGCTGATGCCGGATCCAGCGCGGGAGAGTTGATTCGCGGGACGATGTGCAATACCGCTCAGCCGACGCGTGATGTGACTGCGTGCGGTGGGGCTACTCGCGGATGAGTCGGATGCCGAGCGTCGACAGAAAGCCGATCAACTCGGCGGGGTCGACGTGCTGGCGGGGCGGGATGATGCCGCGGGCGGGGAAGGTGTCCGTCGCGAGGGCGCGGACGGCGAGCGCGGCGGGGGCGACGGCGACGAGATAGCTGCGGTTCGCGGCAGTGAGCGCCATCCGCACGACCCTGCCGTCGTCGCCCTCGATCTCGCAGCCGACGAGGCCACGCGTGCTGCCCACCCTCCGCACCAGCGGCATCGCCACGCTGCTGGCGGCCGCGACGAACGCCCGGAGCGGCGCCGCGGCGGAAGCGATCCGCAACATCGCGCCAAGGCCGGGTGCGTTGGGATCGACGTACGTAACGACGGTGCGGAGCGTGGGATACGCGGCGGGAAGCGTCAGCGCGTCCGCCGTCTCGAACACGCGGCCGCGCACCTCGCCAGCAGGCGAAGGGAGGCGGATGCGACGAGCCGCGCCCCAGCCGCGCGTTTCGACGAGATGCCCGTCCTCGAACACGCGGATCGGGCGGCCGAGCTGGCCGAGCAGCGATGCCGCGGTCGCGCCGCCGGCGGAGTGACGCGTGGCGGGGACGAGCGCGCCGGTGAAGCGCACGGGCCGATCGATGCCGCTCAGCGCCAGGAACGCGGCGGAGACGGCGGACACCGTGCTGCACGCGGTGAGCACGCGCACGCCGGCCCGCTCCGCATCTCCCGAAAGCCGTTGCACCGCTTCCACGTACGACAGGCTGTCCGCCAGGTCCACGACGTCGAAGCCCACCTCGCACGCGGCGCGGACGAGCGTGTCCGTGCGCGACTGGAACGGTCCGGCCGCGTCCAGCACCACGTCGCCCGGGCGGAGGGCGCGGCGCAGGGAGTCCGCATCTTCCGCATCCGCCGTCACATCCGCCCCCGCGCCGCGCGAGGCGATGAGCGGCGTCACGCCCATCCCGCGCAGCAGCCCCGCCGCCGCGCCACCGAAGAATCCGCGCCCGCCGAGCACGACCACGCGCCTCACGCCAGCTCCTCGCCCACGAGCAGGCAGGTGAGCACCAGGCACGGGAAGAGGACGGCGGATGCGGCGACCATCCCCAGCGCGCTCCCCGACGCGCCCGCGAGCGACAGCACCGCGCCCGCACCCCACGTCGTCCACGCCAGTGCTCGCGTCCTGCGCGGCAGCCCGGGCATCCACACGGTCAGCAGCACGCCCGCGAGAGTGTAGAGCGCGTTGGCGGGCACGGCGGTGAGCAGCGTGCCCAGCGCCTGCACGCGCGCGAACGCCTCCGCCGCGCCGGGAGCGCCGGCGAGCGCATCGGCAGCGTGGCGCGGGAGGCGGAGCGCGTACATCGCCTCGCCGGACAGGTCGCACGCGGCACCCGCGACCACGACCAAGACCGCGGCGAGCCGGCGTCCGCGGGATGGTAGATGTGCGGCCCACCAGGCGTAGAAGGCGACGATGGCGAGCGCGGACGTCATCCACACCGCCCAGCTCGCGCGCCACGCCAGCGGGTGCGCGGCCACGTACGCGATGCGCTCCGCCACCCGCGGGCGCGCCTCCGTGCCGGGCGCGAGCACCACGGCCATGGCGAAGATCGCGGCGGAGTGCAGCGCCGCGCAGGCGAGCGGCGGCCACGGCAGGCGCGCGATCCGCCGCGCCAGGTCCGGCACACTCACCCGCGTTCGGACGTCCGCAGCCGCAGCCGGATGCGCGGCACCGCGCGCGGGGGTCACTTCGCGGCGGTGACCCACATGCGCGCGGCGACCAGAACGAGGAAGATGGCGAACGAGCGCTTGAGGGCCACCTGTGACAGCCCCTGCGCGTACCGCGCGCCGAAGAACGCGCCCACGAACAGCCCGGCGGCGATGAGCAGCGACGCCAGCAGGTTGATGTGCCCGTTCTTGTAGTACTCGTACGCGCCCAGCGCGCCCACCGGCAGCAGCAGCGCGCCCAGCGACGTGCCGGTCGCCGTGTTGGCCGGCATCTTCGCCACGAGCAGCAGCGCCGGGACGATCAGGATGCCGCCGCCGATGCCGAACAGGCCGGACAGCACTCCGGCCGCCAGGCCGATGAGAAGGTAGAGGACGACCATCATCGCAGGGTTCCTTTTGCCGTTGTGTGCCAAGTTGCGCGAGCCCGCCGCCGCACAAGATACGCGGCCCGCGCCGCTTTCGCCCGCCCTTCGCACGACGACGGAGGGCGTCGAGGACCGCCCGGTGACGCGACCTCCGCAGCAGCACGCGGGCGGCGATGAGGTTCGAACGCGCTTGGGGGCGACGGTCAGCATCGTACGCTACACGTCCTCCACGGCTGAGCGGGCTGCCGTAACGAGCGGATGGGCGCGGCGACGCTTGCCGGCCGCACGGGCGCGCACCATGTTCCGGGCTCAACATCTCACCGGGACCGGAGCCGATGAAGAGACACCTGCTCGCGCCGCTCGCCGCGGCCTTCCTCGCCAGCGCCGCCGCGGCGCAGGACGCGCCGTACTTCCAGCAGGGCGTGGACTACCGCATAGAGGCGCGGCTGGACGAAGCCACGCACGTGCTGCACGGCCGCGCCCGCCTGCGCTACACCAACCGCTCGCGCACGCCGCTGGACACCATCTACGTCCACCAGCACCTCAACGCCTTCCGGCCCAACAGCGCCTGGGCGCGCCGCGAGCTGCAGAGCGGCAACCGGCGCTTCCAGGAACTGGGGCCGGACGATTACGCCTACGAGCGCTTCACGTCGGTGTCGGTGGATGGACGTGCGGTGCAGGCCGTCTACCCGGGCGCGCCGGATTCCACCGTGTCCGCCATCGCGCTCGCCTCGCCGCTGGCGCCGGGCGCGTCCGCGACGCTGGTGATGGACTGGGATGCGCGCCTCTCCACGCTGGCCCGGCGGCAGGGGCGCCGCGACCGGCACTACGACTGGGCGCAGTGGTATCCCCGCGTGGCCGTGTTCGACCGCCGCGGCTGGCAACAGCACGCTCTGATGCCGCAGGGCGAGTTCTACGGCGAGTTCGCCGCGTACGACGTGACCCTGGACGTGGCCGCCGACCAGGTGATCGGCGCGACCGGCGTGGCGGTGGAAGGCGACCCGGGCTGGACGGTGACGGACTTCGAGAAGGCCGCGTACGCCCCGCGCGCCGCGGAATCTCTCGCCCTGCTCTCGGGCGACGCGGGCGCGGGCCGCAAGCGCGTCCGCTTCCGCGCGGAGAACGTGCACCACTTCGCGTGGAGCAACGACCCCGGCTACCGGCACGACGTGGTGGTCCGCTCGCAGATGAACGACGCGGGCGAGAGCGGCGGCCTGCCCAGCATCCACGTCCTCTACCAGCCCGGCGACACCGCCTGGGGAGAGGGCGTCGCCTCGCACCGCACGTACGAGGCGCTGGCGTGGCTGCAGGGCGTGTTCGGGCCGTACCCGTGGCCGCAGCTCACCAACCTGCACCGCATAGAGAGCGGCGGCACCGAGTTCCCGATGATGGTGATGAACGGCTCCAACTCCGAGAGCCTGATCGTGCACGAGGTCGCGCACCAGTACACGCACGGCGCGCTGGCCAACAACGAGTGGCGCGAGGGCTGGCTGGACGAGGGCTTCGCCACCTTCCTCACCAACTGGTTCTACGAGTCGCGCGGGCAGCAGGACGTGTGGAAGCAGAGCATGGAGGCGCTGGCCACGATGGAGCGCGCGAACAAGGCACAGCCCGTGGGGCTGGAGGGCGCCGCGTTCCGCGACCCGCGCACGTACAGCATCATGACCTACACCAAGGGCTCGGTGGTGCTGCGCATGCTGCGCGACCTGGTGGGCGAAGACGTGTTCCGCCGCGCCATGCGCGAGTACTACGCGCAGCACAAGCTCCAGCACGTCACCGAAGACGACCTGCGCCGCGCGGTGGAGCACGCCAGCGGGCGCGACCTGGGCTGGTTCTTCGCCCAGTGGATCGACCGCGACGACAAGCTGGACTACGGCATCCTGCGCGCGGAGTCGCACCGCACCCGCCGCGGGTGGGAGACCACGGTAGACGTGGTGCGGATGGGAGATGCGTGGATGCCCGTGACGCTGAAGGTGAACGACGTCACGCGCACCTTCACCTCGCGCGACCGGGTGCAGACCGTCACCGTAGTCACGCCCGACAAGCCGGCGGGCGTGGAGGTCGACCCGCGCCACCTGCTGCTGGACTTCGACCCCAGCAACGACCGACGGGCCATCCCGTGACCGCATCGCCCGCCCCGCCCCGCCCTCCACGGGGGCGGGGCTGATGCTTTACGTCTACGTTGCGCTGGGCGGCGCGCTGGGGGCGGTCGTCCGCTTCGCGCTGGGAAGCTGGGTTCTGCACCACGCGGGCGACGGCTTCCCGTGGCCCACGCTGCTCATCAACGTCACCGGCTCGCTGCTGCTGGGCTGGCTGCTCCGCACCTTCCCGGCGGCCGACGCGGCGCCGGTGGCCCGCGCGCTCCTCGCCGTCGGCTTCTGCGGCGCGTACACCACCTTCAGCACTTTCGGCTACGAGACGCTGACGCTGCTGGAGGCCCGCTCCTACGCCGCGGCCGCGGGGTACGTCGCATCCAGCGTCCTCCTCGGCCTCGCCGCCGTAGCCACCGGCGCCTGGCTCGCCGCCCGCACCGCCGGCTGAGCCGGTCCGACGATCCGAGATCGCCTCGGTAGGGGGGCACCTGTGTGTGCCTCCGCGGTTCAGTTCGCACCTCTCCCACGGCCCAGCGAAGGTTCTCGCATCCCGAACCAGAGGCCGACACGCAGGTCGGCCCCTACCGGTCCGCGGCTTGGTGGCCACTCCCGACTTCCCGAAAACCGTCCATGAAGATTCCCGATTTCGAGCTGGAGCGGTTCTTCGCGGAGTGGGAGTTCGCGGCGCCGCACCTGCTGTGCGCGTCGGACGTGCAGGGGTGGGCCATGCGCGACCTACTCGCGCTGGCGGACGAGGAGATGCGGGAGATGTGGGACGGGCTGACGCTGGGCTACACCGAAGCGCCCGGCCACCCGCTCCTGCGCCGCGAGATCGCATCGCTCTACGACGGCGTCGCGGCGGACGACGTGCTGGTGTTCGCGGGGGCGGAGGAGGCCATCTTCGCCGCCATGAACGTGCTCGTCGGCGACGGAGACCGCGCGGTCGCCACCTGGCCCGCGTACCAGTCGCTCATCGAGGTGGCGCGCGCCGCGGGCGCAGACGTGGACCTGCTCCGCCTGCGCCACGAAGACGGCTGGCGCGTGGACACGGACGAGCTGCGCCGCCTCGTCCGGCCCGGTTCGCGCGTGGTGACCGTCAACTTCCCGCACAACCCCACGGGCGCGCTGCCGGACGCCGCGACCTTCCGCGAGGTCGCCGCCATCGCGGAGGAAGCGGGCGCGCATCTCTTCTCCGACGAGGTCTACCGCTACCTGGAGCCCACGCCGGCGGACCGGCTTCCGGCCGCGGTCGAGGCCAGCGAGCGCGGCATCAGCCTGGGCGTCATGTCTAAGTCGTTCGCGCTCGCCGGCCTCCGCATCGGCTGGATCGCGTGCCGCGACCGGGCGCTGCTGGGCAGGCTGGCGGCGTTCAAGGACTACACGACCATCTGCTCCAGCGCGCCCAGCGAGGTGCTGGCGATCATCGCACTGCGGGCGCGCGAGCGGGTTCTGGAGCGCACGGCGTCCATCGTCCGGCCCAACCTCGCGCTGCTGGACGACTTCTTCGCGCGGTGGGCAGGCGTGCTGGAGTGGGTGCGCCCGCGCGGCGGCAGCACCGCCTTCCCGCGCTTCGTGGTGGACGCGCCCATCGATGCCCTCGCCGCCGACCTGCGCGAGAAGGCCGGCGTCCTCATCCTTCCCGGCACGCTGCTGGGGCACGGCGGCAACCACTTCCGCATCGGCTTCGGACGCACGAACATGCCCGAGGCGCTCGCCCGCTTCGACGGGTACCTCGCCGCGCGCTTCGGCCACCCGTAGCGCCCTGCATCCGCCGGTGACGAGTCCGGCGAGCGGAGGGCGCAAGATGATCGAGCGGCTGGGGCGGATCGTCTCCCGTCCCGCGGGCTTCCGCGCATCTCCATACATCCACAAGCCGACTTTTTTGGACCCGCGTGGGTACGGAACCTGCTGTCGGCGCTGCGCCAACCATCAGCAGAATCCCGGGCCGTTCTGCGCTCGGCCGCACCGAACTGGCCGCGCCCTTTAACGGCCGCGGCGGACACACGGAAGATCACCAGCTACGCACATCTCACGTCCGCCGGCCCTCCGCCGTGGAGACGCCGGCACGGCGCGGACCGCGACTGCGGAGCCGCGGCCATCCACCGCGTGCCGAGGGGCGCGCCGCCAGGGAGGATCCATGCGCAAGCTGAAGCTCGACATCGACGGGCTGGACGTGCAGTCGTTCGTCACGGGTGGCGAGATGGGCCGCTCGGGCACCGTGCACGGCCAGTTCGTCACGGCAGACACCGACACCTGCACGCAGGGGGCGGAATGCCACACCGGCGGGAGCGGGAGTCTCAGCGGTGGTGTGAGCTACGACTGCCCGGACACCCAGCGCTACTACAGCTGCGACCCCGCCGTATGCGGCCTCTACACGCAGAATTGCACCGCCTACGCAAGCTGCAACGCCACCTGCACGACCTGAGCGGAACCGCTTCGCGATGCCGGGGACGGATGCGCGGGGGCGTGTCCGCCCTTTCCACGCGCCAAGGCGGAAGCTGAAGCTGGACGCGGAGACCTTGGAAGTGCAGTCGTTCTCCACCGCGAACGCCGCCCCCGCCCGCCCCGGCACGGTGCAGGGCCAGCTGATCCCCGCCGACACGCACGACTGCTACTACACGGCGGCGAGTGCGGCCACGGCGGGAGCGGCTCGGCCGGCGGATACACGTACACGTGCCCGCCCACCGGCGGCGCCAACACGTGCGACCCGTACGCCTGCGGCACCGACTACACCGTGAACGTCACCTGCTGGAACGCCTGCGGCGCATAGTCGCGAAGCCGGTAGATGGACGACGAGCCGGACGCGCACCCTCGCGTCCGACCCGTCTGTGTTCGTCGCGTGAGATGCGGATCATCACACCGTCGCCTTCCGCCGCACCGCCGCGGATGTGCCGAGGACGGCCGCCGCATCTCCCGCATCTCCCGCATCTCCCGCATCTCCCGCATCTCCCGCATCTACCGCATCTCCCGCATCTACCGCATCTACCGCATCTACCGCATCTACCGCATCTACCAAATCTACAGGTCCAGCTGCCAGGTCTGGCCGACCAGGTCGTGGCCGAAGCTGTGGTGCGGCTCCTCGTGCACCAGGCGGAAGCCTGCGGCCTCGTAGATCTTCCGCGCCGAGTGGAGCACGCTGTTCGTCCACAGCGTCACCTTCCCGTAGCCGGCCTCGCGCGCGAAGCGGATGCACTCGTCCACCAGCCGCCCGCCGATGCCCAGGCCGCGCGCGCTGGGCTCCACCAGCAGCAGCCGCAGCTTCGCCACCTCGGCGCTCGCGCGGACGAGGAAGACGGAGCCGGCGATCTGGCCGTCGCGCTCGGCCAGCCAGCAGCGCTCGCGCGCCGGGTCCAGGTCCTGGATGAACTTCGCGGCGATCTCCGCCACCAGCGCCTCGAACCGCTCGTCCCAGCCGTACTCCCGCGCGTACAACACGCCGTGCCGGTGGATCATCCAGCCCATGTCGCCGGGCCGGTGCGAGCGGAGCGTGAACGGCTCCGCGGGCGCCGGCGCGGGCCGCAGCACGCGCTCGATGGTCTCCATCGCCGCGGTGAGGCGTGCGTGGTCTGGAGATGGGAGGCGGCCCAGCATCTCCCGCACCTCGCGCCGCGAGCCCTCGTCCAGCGCGGCGAACGCGTCCTCGCCCGCAGGCGTGAGCGACAGGATCACACGGCGTCCATCGTCCGCGGCTGGCGTGCGCTCCACCAGTCCCGCATCGGCGAAGCGGCGGACGATGCGGCTCAGGTAGCCCGCATCCATGCCCAGGTCGCGGCACAGCTCCGCCGCCGTCGTACCGCCGCGGGTGGCGACCTCGTACATCACCCGCGCCTCCGCCAGCGTGAACGGACTCGCCGCCAGCCGGTCCGTCAGCACGCCAATGCGCTGCGTGTAGAACCGGTTGAACCTCCGCACCGCCTGCACCGCGTCTTCGGAATCGTTGGTCTGCGCTTGCATCTGAACGCACCTCGGGGATAGTCGCGGCTTCCCGCGTAAGCGAGACGGGAAGGCAGGATCGCACCGCCCACGGAGCCGGCTCGGCCCGTATCCTATCTGATCTACTTGACGGAGTCAACAAACTCTCGACGGATCATCCACGACGTTTTCCGGTAAGAGGCGCGCTTGCATGGGCTCCAATCCAATCGCGGCCTCGAACCTGCCACGCGACCCGCGGCGGCCGGAGAGCGGCCGCGTTTCTTTCAGGTGCGACGAGTGATGACGAAGCGGAGGCGGAGGGCGCGGGCCCGGCTGCGTGCCTGGCGGCTGCGGAAGGCGGTGACGGCGGCGCGTTCACGCACGTCCGAGCGGCTGGTGCGCACTCGCGAGGGCACCGCCGCGGCGGCGGACCGCGGCTGGACGGCGGCGCTCGCCCGCTTCGAGGCGCTGAAGCTGAGCGAGAACACCATCCTGCTCTCGTTCGCCGTGGCGATCGGGCTGGTGGGCGCGCTGGGCGTGATCGCCTTCTACCGGCTGATCGACCTGGCGTACACCGTCTTCTACCGCTGGACGGGCGAGTTCGTGGGCACTGCCGCGCTGGCCGTGTACCGCCCGCTCATCACCGCGGCGGGCTTCACGGTCGCGTGGGCGCTCGTGCGCGGCCTGCGCGGGCGCGAGGGCGGCGAGAACGTGGCCGCGGTGCAGCTCGCCATCGCCCGCCGCCAGGGCGAGGTGCCGCTGCGTCCGTCCGCGGTACGCATCGCCGCGGCGGCGGTCACGCTGGGCTCCGGCGGCTCGGCGGGGAGCGAGGGGCCGGTGGCGGTGCTGGGCGCCACGGTGGGCTCCACGCTGGGGCGGCTCTTCCGCTTCGACCCGCAGCGCGTGAAGGTGATGGTGGGCGCGGGCGCCGCGGCCGGCATCTCCGCCTCGTTCAACGCGCCGCTCGCCGGGGCGTTCTTCGCGCTGGAAGACATCCTGGGCTCCTTCTCCGTCGGCTCGTTCTCGCCCGTGGTGGTGAGCAGCGTGGTCGCCGCCGTGGTCTCTCGCGCGGCGCTGGGGAATCATCCCGCGTTCCCCATCCCCATCGCGTACGGCTTCACGCTGCGGCGCGAGGTCTTCCTCTTCTACCCGTTGCTGGGCATCGTGTCCGGGCTGGTCTCCGTGCTCTTCGTCCGCACCTTCTTTGCCGTGGAGGCGCAGGCGAAGCGCGTGCGCGGCCCGGCGTGGCTGCTGCCCGTGCTGGGCGGCACCGTGGTGGGCCTGCTGGTGTGGAGCACGGGCGGGATCCTGGTGGGCTACGGGCACCTGGCCGTGCGGCTCCAGGTGTTCGGGCGGATGGCGTGGACGGCGCTGGCGCTGCTCGCGTTCGCCAAGATCGTGGCGACGGCCCTCACCATGGGCACCGGCGGCACCGGCGGCGTGTTCACCCCGTCGCTGTACATCGGTGCGGCCACGGGCGGCGCGTTCGGCGTGGGGCTCGCGCAGCTCTTCCCCGCGCTGCACCTGCATCCCGAGGCGTACGCGCTGGTGGGCATGGGCGCCGTGGTGGGAGCCGCGGACGTAGACCAGCGCGGCCAGCGCGAGCAACCAGATGATGCCGAGCACGTAGGTGAGCACCCGCGCCTCGTGCGCGCCGGCCAGGTCCGCGGCGCCGCGCGCATGCATCCACGCCACGGCGCCGAACAGGACGACGCCGGCGAGCATGGCGCCCCGAATGATTGCGACGGAACGCGGGTTCAGAGGGCGAAGCGCAGGTTGGGTCATGCTGCTTTCGGTGGATGCGGAGCGTTCGTGCGCCTGAGGGGCGCTGCGGCGCGTCAATCTACGCGCAGCCACACCAGACGGAGGATGAGACGATGACGGACAGGCTCGCTACCGAGAAGTGCGTCCCCTGCCGCGGGGGCGAAGGCGCGCTCGACGCGGCGCAGACTGCGGAGCTGATGGCGTCGGTCCCCGGCTGGACGCTGGGCGAGAAGGACGGTGTGCCGCGCATCGAGCGCGTGTTCCGGTTCCCGGATTTCGCAACCGCGCTCGCCTTCACCAACCGCGTCGGCGCCGCGGCGGAGAAGGAAGGGCACCACCCCGCGCTGCTCACGGAGTGGGGCCGCGTGACCGTGACGTGGTGGACGCACGACGTCGGCGGCCTGCACCGCAACGACTTCGTCATGGCCGCGAAGGCCGACGAAGCCTACGCCTCCGCACCGTCGTAACACAATGTCCGCGGCGATCTTGCACCCGTTGGGGTGCAATTCATTGCATCCGCAGCTCTCCGCCGCGACCGTGCACCGCGCCGCTGCACATCTCCGTGCACGCATCGGCGCCGGCCCCGCGCATCTCCCGCTCGACCGCCGTTCGCCACCGGCGCCGTACATCTACCGTGCCGGGGAACGCTCCTCGTCCATCTTCCCGTCCTTCCAGTTCCACCAGAGCAGGCGCTCCGGCTCATGCTCGTGCTCGTCGTGCGAGGCGAAGTAGACGGCGCAGCGGAACACGTACAGCAGGCAGCGGTCCACGTGCATGCCCTGGATCTCGCAGGCGCGCTCGTACATCGCCTGCGGGTCCCGGCCGCGCAGGTCGTCCACGCGCCGGAAGCCCTGGTTCCACAGGTCGCGCGCGATGCTGGGGCCCACGCCCGGTATGCGCCGAAGGTCCCGCAGCGCCGCCTTCTCCTCCGCGGCAGATGTGCCCTCCGCCTTCTCCACAACCGGCATCACGGCCTCCTCTCGCCCGGGTTCGACCTCATCCACAGAAGCCCGCGTTACATGCGGTACGGCGGAGACACGTCCGCTGGTCGGACGACATCTCACGACCGAGCGTCGTCCGCGCCCTCAGCCTACGACGTTGCGGACGAAGCGGACGGGCGCGTCGCCGTGGTTCGCGTACGCATACGCCTGGTCCGATGGATAGGCGACGGAGCCGCCCTCCGCAACGTCCTCGCGGCCGCCCGCGCGCTCCAGCGTGAGCGTGCCGGACACGACGTAGAGCAGCTCGCGCATGCCCGCGCGGTCCGGCTCGGCGTCGTAGCGCTCGCCGGGGGCCAGGCTCCACTCCCACAGCTCCACGCTGCCCCGCGCGGGCACGCTCAGCAGCAACCGCGCGCGGCTCTCCGGGCTCGCGCCCTGCCACACCAGCACCGGCTCGGCCCCGCGCGCATCCGCCGTGCACGGGCGGACGAGGTCGGCGAAGGGCAGCCCCAGCGCGTGCGCCAAACGGTCCAGCGTGGCCAGGCTGACGTTGCTGTCGCCCGACTCCACCGCGGCGAGCATACGGCGGCTGACGACGGCCTTCTCGGCGAGCGCCTGCTGCGTCCAGCCCAGCGCGTGCCGGGCCGCGCGCAGGTTGGCGGCGACGTGATGCAGCAGCTCTTCGGAGGCTTCCAATCGAACCACCTGTGCAGTATGTTGCATCGAGCCGGAACATGCAATATATTGCGTGTCTGTAGATGCAGCCAGGTCATTTCAGATGGGAAGCGGGTGGGACGATGCGGGTGAGGGAAGCAGGTCAGGGAATCTCCGGCCTCCGGCGTGTGCTGGTGCGGCCGGAGCTGGTGCTGGTGCTGGTCACGTTCGTGTGGGGCAGCACCTTCTTCGTCACGCAGGTGATGCTGCGCGACACGGGCCCGTTCGCGATCCTGGCGGTCCGGTTCACGGTGGGCGCGGCGGCGCTCGCGCTGATGTTCCGGCGGCGCCTGAGCGGCCTGACGCGCGGCGAGGTACGGACCGGTGCCGTTATCGGCGTGGTGACGTTCGCGTCGTATGCGTTGCAGACGGCGGGCTTGCAGCACGTGACCAGCAGCCGGTCGGCGTTCATCACGTCGATGTACGTGCCCGTGGTGCCGTTGCTCCAGCTGGTGCTGCTTCGGCAGATGCCGCGCTGGGCGGCGTGGCTGGGGATCGCGGTGTCGTTCGCGGGCCTGCTGGTGCTCTCCGCGGGTGAGGGTGCCGCGGTCGCCATGGGCACGGGCGAGTGGCTGACGCTGGCCGGCGCGGTGATGGCCGCGCTCCAGATCGTGCTCCTGAGCCGCTGGGCCGCCGCAGCCGACCCCATGCGCCTGGCGCTCGTCCAGCTCTGCATCGTGGCCGCCGCCGCCATGCTCGCCATGCCGCTCGCGGGCGAGGGTCTGCCCCCGCTGACGGCAGGCGTGGTGGGCGGCGGGCTGGGCCTGGGCCTGCTGGGAACGGCGTTCGCGCTGGGGGCGATGACGTGGGCGCAGCAGACGGTGGCCGCCACGCGCGCCACGGTCATCTATTCGATGGAGCCCGTGTGGGGCGGCGTGATCGGCGCCCTCGCCGGCGAGGCGATGACGCGCTCCACCGTGGGCGGCTCGGTGCTCATCGTGGCCGGCGTGCTCATCAGCGAGCTGCGCTGGCGGCCCGCCCGCCGCACCGCCGTCGAGGCGATGCCGGAGCTCGGGATCGAGCCGGTGGAAGCCGGGCGAGCGGCGGCGTAGAAACCCATCCCGCTCGATGCAGATTCGCAACCTCCTCCGGCATTGGCCGGCGGAGGTTTTCTGTGAGAAGTGCCTTGGGAGTCGATCTTCCCAGGCGGAGTGGATGATGCGCGTGCCGGCCTCCTTACGCGAAGGCGGCAACCTGCGGCGCCCGGCAGGGTAAGATGCGGGAGACAGGGCCCCGGCAGCGGGGTCGAACGCGGTGCGGACCCACACGCAGAGACGGCTGAGATGACGATGAAAGCTTCCCTGGTCACGATCCTTCCCCTGGCCGCCGTGCTCGCGGCGGCAGGCGCGGCACGAGCCCAGATGCAGCAGGGCCCGATGGCGCCGGCCACCATCCGCGTATCGTCCAGCGGCGAGGCGCGGGCCACGCCGGACCAGGCATTCGTGGACTTCGGGATGGAGACGGTGGCGCCCACCGCCAAGGCCGCGAGCGACCAGAACGCCGCGCGCATGGCCCGCGTGATCGCCGCGCTGGTGGCCGCCGGCATCGCGCGCACCGACATCCAGACGCGCGACTACAACGTCTACCCGGAGTATTCGCAGCCCGGCCCGGCCGGCGGCGACCCCGCCATCCGCGGCTACCACGTGAACAACACCGTCTCGGTGAAGACCGACCGCATCGCGCAGGTGGGCGCGCTGATCGACGCGGCGCTGGGTGCGGGCGCCAACCGCGTAAACGGCGTGCGCTTCGGCTTCCGCAGCCCGGAGACGCTGCGGGCGCAGGCGCTCCGCCAGGCCATCGACCGCGGCCGAGCGGAGGCGCAGAACATCGCGGCGGGGCTGGGCGTGCGGCTGGGTCCGGTGCTGGACGCCAGCACCAGCTCCGAGCAGCGTGTGTATCCCCCTCAGCCCATGATGATGGCCCGCGGTGCCGCAGCCGATGCGGTGCAGACGCCCGTGGAGCCCGGCGAGCAGACGGTGGGCGCCACCATCTCCCTCGTCTTCGCCATCGCGGGCGGCCAGTAAACCCCGCACCTCACGGTAGATGAACGGCGGCCCACGGCGATCACGCCGCGGGCCGCTCCTCTTTCGTCCATCTATCGTCCCCAGCACGCCCACCCGGCGGATGCGCGTCCCCGGATGCGCCGTGGGTCAAGCGGCCGGGGGCGGGGTGTTCATGCGCGGGCACGACGTGTGGCGCGTGTCGGCGATCTGGAGGACCCGCCAGCCGTCCGGGCCGCGGAAGAGCTGGAAGGCGTCGATGCCGCAGTGGCTGAACTTGGGGCCCACGTAAAAGGCGTAGTCCATCCACGCCGTCGCCAGGTCCCCGTCCACGCGAACCTCCACGTTCGCGATGCGCTCGTCGTACATCTCCGCGTGCGGCGTGCCCACCGCGCGCAGGAACGCATCCATCGGGATGGTGCGCACGGCCGGCCGGCCTTCGTGCACGTCCACCGACTGGAGGCGCGCGTCGGGGTGAAGCGTGGCGCGTATCGCCGCCGTGTCCCCCGCCCGCATCCCGTCGAACATCCGCACGACCACCGCCCGCACCTCCTGCTCCGGGCTTGCCGACGCCTGTGCCGATAGAGGACGCGAAGCAAATCCGAGCGCCGCAACGGTGGCGAACAACGCAATACGATTACGCATGATGGTTGGGATCGGGGTGGAAGGTTGGTAGGACGAGCGACACACGGTCTAGTCGGGACTGATCGAGCTACATCTTCACGGAGCAAACCGGAACACCGGGGGCTCTGCGCCCCGATCCGGCTTCCGATCACCCCACGCGATCGCCTGCAGCCGCTCCACCGTTTCGGGTGAGAAGAGCTGCTCGCCGGTTTCGACGTTGACGCGAGCAGGGACGTCTTCGATGATCAGAACGCGACCGTCGATCTCGATCGTATAGGTCACGAGCCGCTCCACGAGCCGCTCGGGCCGATGCGTGGCGTTCATCTTCAGACGTAGCTTCGGTGATCGTCGGCCCGCGGTAATCGGGCTCCCGGAACGCGACAGTTTCGGCTGCCGTCACAGTAGCCTCGGAATCCTTCATCGGCAACGGAAGAAGCCCCCCGGACGATCCGGAGGGCTTCTTCTGTTGAAGCAGATTGGCAGAGGAGCGCCGTCAGACCTGGAAGCCGCTGACCAGCTCCTTCATGCGCTCGGCGGAGAGGAGAAGCTCCATGCTGGACGCGGACATCTCCTGTGTCGCTGCCGACTGCTCCTCGGCGGCGGCGGAAACTTCCTCGGCGCTGGCGGCGTGCGACTCGGAGGTGCCGGAAACCTCCAGGACGGCGCGCTCCACCTCCACCATGGCGTCGCGGCTACGAGACACGGCCTCGCCCACCTGCGACGCGGCCAGGCGCACCCCGTCGACCGCGGCCAGGATCTGCTCCAGCGCGGCGTCGGCGCCCTTGGACACGTGCTCCACGTCGGCCACCTTCTCCGTGCCCTGGCCCATGGTCGCCACCACGCCCTCGATTCGGGAGCGGATGGCGCTCACGTTCTGGGCGACCTCCTGCGCGGCGCGGGCGCTGCCCTCGGCCAGCTTGCGCACCTCCTCGGCGACCACGGCGAAGCCGCGGCCGTGCTCGCCCGCGCGCGCCGCCTCGATGGCCGCGTTCAGCGCCAGCAGGTTGGTCTGCCGGGCGATGGCGGTGATGGTGTCGACGAAGCGGTCGATCTGCGCGCTGCTCTGCTCCAGCTCGGTGACCTGGTTGGCCGACGCGGTCACCACCTCGCGGATCTCCAGCAGCCGGTCGAGCGCCGAGGACACCTCGGTGCGGCTGCCTTTGGCGGTCACGTAGATCTGCTCGCTGAGCAGCGCCACGCTCTGCGACGCGTTCGCGATCTCCTGCGAGCGGGTGCCCATGTCGGCGAGCGCCTGCTGCGTGGCCTGAAGCCCGTGCGACTGCGTCTCGGCGCCGCTGGCGATGCCCACCATGGCCGTGGCCACCTCGCCGCTGCTGGCCGCGACCTCCTCGCTGATGCTGGACAGGTCCGACGCGAAGGTGGAGATGCGGTCGGCCGTGGAGACGGTCTCGGAGACGATGTTGCGCAGCTGCCCCGCCATGCCGTTGAACGCGGTGGCGAGCGACTGGAACTCGTCGGTCATCTTCCCGTTCAGGTGGATGCGCAGGTCGCCCTGCCCCAGACGCTCGGCCGCGCCCATCAGGTTCTGGAGCGGGGTGTTGATGCTGCGGATCGCCGCCCAGATGAGAGCCACGGAGAAGAGCACCGCGCCCAGCGACGAGAGCAGCAGGAAGATCTCGCGGGTGTGGGCCATGCCGTTCAGGTCGGTCGCGGCGGCGCTCACCTTGTGCACCTGCTCCTCGCCCACGTTGCGGATGGCGTCCTGGAGCTGCTGGGTGAGCGGCCGCACGGCCACCTCGCGCGCCAGCGCGCGGTCGGTCTGCCCCAGGTCCATCTGGGCGTGGGCCAGCGCGTACTCGACCTCGATGCGCGAGTGCAGGTTGTCGATCGCCGCCAGCTCCTGGTACTCCGAGGCGTTGAGCGACTTCAGCTCCTTGTAGCGGCGCCGCTGCTCGTGCGCCTGGCGCCCCAGCGTGGCGAAGCTCTCGGCCAGAGCGGGGTCCGGGTGCACCAGGTAGCGCTCGCCGGCCGCGATCTGGTTGAGGATCAGCGACTCCAGCACGTCGCTGACCTCCGTGCTCTGGCGCAGCGAGCCCAGCCGCACCGTCATCTCCCGGTTCAGCTGCTCGACGGTGGTGTAGCCGATCACGGCGCCCACCCCGATCAGCAGCACCAGGATGGCGCCGCCCAGGTACAGGCGGCCCCGGATGGTGGAAAGCACGCCGCGGACGCGTCCGTTGTTCTCGTTCATCTCCCGACCTTGGAAAGCTGAAGCCTGCCGTTCCGGATCTCGCTCACGTACACCGCCTTGCCCGTGGGGTCGCCGTCCTCGTCGAACGCCACGCGGCCCGCCACGCCCTCGAAGGCCGGCGCGCCGCCGGGGCGGCCCACCGTCTCCAGCCAGTCGCGGATGGACTGGCGCGTGGTGTTGCCCGCCCGCACCGCCTCGGCCAGCAGCATCACCGCGTCGTACCCCAGCGCCGACGACGAGTCCGGCTCGCGGTGGAAGGCGGCGCGGTACGCGGCCGCGAACTTCCGCGAAGCCTCGGTGGCGTCCGGGTGGAAGAGGGAGCCGACCATGGTGCCGTCGTACACCGCGGTGCCGTCGGCCAGCGCCTCGATTCCGTCGCCGCCCATGAAGCGCAGCGGCATGCGGAGGGCGCGCGCCTGGGCGATCACCTTGGCCGCGCCGCCGCCCGCGTCGGCCAGGAAGACCAGGCCCGCGCCGCGCCGGCCCAGCCGCGCCAGGTACGGGCCGAAGTCCGCCATGTCGTCCAGGATGGGGTCGGACCCCAGCACCCGCCCGCCGCCGGCCCGCAGCGCCTGGCCGAAGAAGCGGTCCAGCCCGCGGCCGTAGTCGTCGTTCGAGTAGACGATCTCCGCCGCGAGGCCCATCTCCCGCGCCGTGCGCGCCAGCGAGGCCGCGTTCGACGAGTCGCTGGAGGCCACGCGGAAGATCCACGGCCCCAGCCCGGAGATCTCGGCGCTGGTGGCGCTGGTCGCCACCGCGGGCAGGCCGCGCTGGTAGATGGACGCTGCCTGGATGGTGGTGGACGAGTACACGTGGCCCACCACGGCGACGACCTTGGGGTCGTCGAAGAGCTGCTGCGCCACGCCGATGGCGGTGCTGTCGTCGCCGCGGTCGTCCAGCTCGCGGAACTCCAGCCGCCGCCCGCCGATGCCGCCCTGCGCGTTGATCTCCCGCAGGGCGAGCTCGGCGCCCATCTTCCCGTTCGCGCCGTACACGTCCGGCTTGCCGTCCATGCTCGTGAGCGGCAGGGGCACGCCGAAGCGGATAGGCTCCCGGTCCGGCCCGCGCAGCCCGGCGCACGCGGCGGCAGATGCGGCGATGACCGCGGCGAAGGCGGCGGCCGTGCGGAGCGGGAGGCGCGGACGCAGGGCGCGGCTCGGCCGGCCGGGTTCGGCGGAAGGCATCGGGTGCGGGGCTGTGGACGCCAGGGGGCTCACGGGCTGCTGGAGAGGGAAAGCCAAGCTATGCCCGCGATCCGGCGGTGTCAACATGCCCCGCCGCAGCGCGTTGCCCCCCGCCGCCGCCCTCGCTACGTTTGCGCCATGAGCACTGATCGCACCCTGCCGCACGGCCGTCCCGGCACTTCATCCCCCGTCCTCGCATTCGCACCGCGCGAGTGCGCCGCGCGTGCACGCGGGAGGCGCGCGTGAGCGACGCGGCGGACCAGCACGAGGAAGAGGCCGCGGACCGGGCGCTGGACCGCGGCCTCATGCGGCGGCTGCTGGCGTACCTGCGCCCGTACCGCCTGCGCGTCGTCATCGCGATCCTGCTGCTCTTCGCGGGATCGGCCATGGAGCTTGCCGGGCCGTACCTGACGAAGGTGGCGCTGGACCGGGCGATCCCGCAGCACGACATGCACCTGCTGGCGCTGCTGGTTGCGGCGTACGCGGGCTCGCTCGTCCTTGCCTTCCTCTTCGAGTACGCGCAGACGCTGCTCACCACCTGGCTGGGGCAGAAGGTGATGCTGGACCTGCGCGTGGAGCTTTTCGCGCACCTCCAGCGGCTGTCGCTGCGCTTCTTCGACCGCAACCCGGTGGGGCGGCTGATGACGCGCGTCACGAACGACGTGGAGGCGCTGAACGAGATGTTCTCGTCCGGCGTGGTGACCGGGTTCGGCGACCTGTTCACCGTGCTCTTCATCTTCGCGGCGATGGTGCGGCTGGACTGGCAGCTTGCGCTGGTGACGTTCGCCGTGCTGCCGTTCGTGGCCGTCGCCACCTTCGTCTTCCGCGCGCTGATCCAGAAGGCGTACCGCGACATCCGCCTGCGGCTGGCGCGCATCAACGCGTACCTGCAGGAGCACCTGAGCGGCATGCGCGTGGTGCAGCTCTTCGGGCGCGAGGAGCGCACCATGGCGCGCTTCGCCCAGATCAACCGCGAGCACCTGGACGCCAACCTGCGCTCCATCACCTACTACGCGCTCTTCTTCCCCGTCATCGAGGTGCTCACGTCGGTGAGCCTGGCGCTGATCCTGTGGTACGGCGGGCTCCAGACCCTCGGCGGCTCCATCACCGTGGGCGTGGTCGCCGCCTTCCTCCAGTACACGCGGCGCTTCTTCCGGCCCATCCAGGACCTGTCGGAGAAGTACAACATCGTGCAGGGGGCGATGGCCGCGTCCGAGCGCATCTTCCAGCTGCTGGACACCGAGCCGGAGATCCGCGACGACGCGCAGCCGCTGCACCTGCCGGCGGACGGGCGGGGGGAGATCGAGTTCCGTGACGTGTGGTTCCGGTACTCGGAGGGCGACGAGTGGGTGCTGCGCGGCGTGAGCTTCCGCGCGGCGGCGGGCGAGCGCATCGCCATCGTGGGCGCCACGGGGGCGGGGAAGAGCACCATCATCAACCTGCTCATGCGGTTCTACGACGCCGAGCGCGGCGAGGTGCTGTTCGACGGCGTGCCCGTGCGCCGCGTGCCCGTGGCCGAGCTGCGGGGGCGCATCTCCCTAGTGCTTCAGGACGTCTTCCTGTTCAGCGAGGACGTGGCGCGCAACATCCGCCTGGGCAGTGCCGGCATCTCGGACGAGGCCGTGCGCGAGGCGGCGCGGCAGGTGGGGGCGGACCGCTTCGTGGAGCGCTTGCCGCAGGGCTACGCGCAGCCGCTGGGCGAGCGCGGCACCTCGCTCTCCGTCGGCGAGCGGCAGCTCGTCTCCTTCGCCCGCGCGCTGGCGTTCGACCCGCTCGTCCTGGTGCTCGACGAGGCTACCAGCTCGGTCGACTCGGAGCTGGAGGCGCAGATCGACGCCGCGCTGCACGTGCTGATGGCCGGCCGCACCTCGCTCGTCATCGCCCACCGCCTCTCCACGGTCCAGAACGCCGACCAGATCCTGGTGCTGCACCACGGCGAGGTCCGCGAGCGCGGCTCGCACGCGGAGCTGCTGGCGCGCGGCGGCCTGTACGCGCGCCTGTACGAGCTCCAGTTCGTCCGCTCGTCCGCCGCCTCCCAGGCCGTCACGGCGGAATCGGGAGATGCACGGCGGGACGGCGCGAGCCGTCGGTCGCTTGAGCGAACACCTCGGACGAAGGACGCTTCGGCTGGTTGATGCAATCCACTGGAGATGCAGGGAGGTGCGACCCGATGCCGCGCATCTCACGTTCTCTTCCACGCTTCGGCCGACGCGACCTCCGCAACCCGAAGTCGTTCGGAGGGCAGATGGAGGGGCGATCGCAGGTCCGCTACCCGGACGAATCCGCCGCGTTGTCTTCCGCCCGGCGGGCGGCTGGGGATTCGGCCAACCCGCCATCTTCCGACGTCTCGCACCTGGGGCCCGGCCTCCACGCATCTACCGAAATGCCTTTCGTGCAACGATTTACGGACGCATGGAATGCTTCTTGCCTGCCTCGCCGGGTCGGGGACCGCGCCAGTCGTGCCCTTCCCCGCACCTCCCCAACCCGCAGCCAAACGACCTCCACCCCCGCGGGGCGTGAGGGGCACACCGCAGGCGCAATGGAAAAGCGAGAGACCATCCTGGTGGTCGACGACAACCGGGACAACGTCGAGATCCTGCGCGCGTTCCTGGAGTCGCGCGGCTACGTGGTGGCCGAGGCGAGCGACGGCAAGGCCGCGCTGGCGCAGATGGAGCAGGTGCGCCCCGCGCTGGTGCTGCTGGACGTGATGATGCCGGGGATAGACGGCTGGCAGGTGTGCCGCACCATCAAGAACCACCCGGACCTGGGCAGCACCAAGGTGGTGATGGTCACCGCCAAGGGCGGCTTCGAGGACAAGTTCGAGGGCCTGCGCTCGGGCGCCGACGACTACGTGGTGAAGCCGGTGGACTTCAAGGACCTGCTCGCCAAGGTGGAGCGGAACCTCCAGGCATCGGGGCGCCAGGCGTGAGAATCGTAGCCAGCGTTCGCGAGGGAGGGCTGGGGGGCAGGCTGGGCGAGGCGGCGGCGCAGCTCGAGGCCGAGCTGCTCATGCTGCCGCAGGCGCTGAACGGCGTGACCGACGAGGTGATGGGCGCCCTGCGCTCGCACCCCGACCTGCTTCTGGTGGAGGAGCCCGACGGCACGCTGGAGCGCCTTCGCACCGAGTCGCGCGCCCGCGGCATCGGGCTCGTGGTCGCGTGCGCCACCGGCGAGCAGGCGCGCGCCGCCGTGGAGGCGGGGGCGGACGAGTGGGTGCTGCTGGACGCCAGCGCGCAGGAGGTGGCGTCGCGCCTGTGGAGCGCCGCCTCGCGCAACCGCCGCGCGGCGCGCCCGCAGGTGACCGCCGCGCTCGCCGAGCACCTGCGCTACGAGGAGCTGCTGTACGATCGCTTCACCGGCTTCCCAACGCTGCCGGTCATGCTGGAGCGCGGCCGGGAGATCATGGACCGCACCGGCCGGCTCACGGTGCTGTACATCGAGTTCGTGCGCTACAGCAAGCTGGAGGAGATCTACGGCTGGCAGAAGCTGGACGAGGTGCTGCAGACCACCGCCAGCGCCGTGCGCGAGTTCTACGACGAGCAGCGCACCCAGCAGGAGAGCGTGCTGATGGTGTCGCACACCGGCGACGACGACTTCATCTTCTTCACCGACCTGCGCGACACCACCGAGGGCACCGAGCAGCGCATCAACCAGCTGGCCACCGAGTTGGAGACGCACATCCGCGCGCGGCTGGACTCGGAGCACGGCGAGGACATCTCGGGCCTGTTCGAGATCTACGTGGGCAGCACCACGCTCTTCCGCAACCCCAAGATCCGCACCGAACGCCTCATCTACCGCGGCATCCGCGAGGCGGCGCAGGCGGCGCGCGGCGTGGAGCACCGCGAGCGCACGCGCAAGGTGGCGGACCTCAAGGAGACGCTGCGCGAGGGCGCCGTCTACATCGTGTACCACCCCATCGTGGTGACCGAGACGCGCGAGATCTACGGCTACGAGGCGCTGGCCCGCGGCACCAGCCGTGCCCTGCGCTCGCCCGAGGTGCTGTTCGGCGTGGCCGAGGAAGCCAACCTCATCTGGGAGCTGTCGCGGCTTTGCCGCAAGCGCGCCATCGAGGGGATGGACGCCAACCTGGGCCCCGAGCACCTCCTCTTCCTCAACATCGACCCGCACGACTTCCGCGACCCCACCTTCCGCT
>DASRQW010000336.1 GCA_035696245.1 Longimicrobiaceae bacterium
GGTCGGCCGTCTGGCCGCGCTGCTGCTGCGGGCGCATGTTCAGCTCGCGGTAGTCCGACCCGTACCCCAGCTGCCGGTCGTATCTGCCCATGGTGCCTCCGCTTCGGTTGCGGTTCCCGTGCGGCCGGCGCTGGATCCATCGCGCCGCCGCCTGCCCACCCGGAAGTGCAAGATCCCTTCCCAAACGGGAGATGCGCGGCTTTTCACGAGTCCCGCTGCATCCCCGCCCGATCCAAGCCCCCGGTCCGCGCGGGACGGGTGTCGGGCACGTCGGGACGGGAGATGCGGCGCGGGATGACGATGGGCGGGTGCGATGCTATCTTCCGAGCGCCGGCTGCACTCGTGGTCGGCACCGCAGCCCGATCTCCCCACCGCATCCCGAACGAGAGTCCATGGCCCAGACCGTCGTGCAGGTGGACGCCTTCGCCGACCGGCCGTTTGCCGGCAACCCCGCCGCTGTGTGCGTGCTCCCCGCACCGGCGGACGAGCAGTGGATGCGCGACGTGGCGCGCGAGATGAACCTCTCCGAGACCGCTTTCCTCCACCCCGCGGAAGACGGCTTCCACCTGCGCTGGTTCACGCCCACGGTCGAGGTCGACCTGTGCGGCCACGCCACGCTCGCCAGCGCCCACGTACTCTGGGAGTCCGGCGCGCTCGCCCCGGGCGCCGAGGCGCGCTTCCACACGCGAAGCGGCCTGCTCACCGCGCGCCGTGCGGACGGGTGGATCGAGATGGACTTCCCCGCCAAGCCCGAGGACCCCGACGACACCCCGGATGGGCTGGAGCAGGCGCTCGGCGCCCCGGCCGTGTACGTGGGCCGCAGCCAGTTCGACGTGCTGGTGGAGCTGGAGTCGGAAGAGGCCGTCCGCTCGCTCGCGCCGGACATGACGCTGCTCCGGGCCGTCGAAGCCCGCGGCGTGATCGTCACCGCGCGGTCGGAGATGGACGACGTGGATTTCGTGTCGCGCTTCTTCGCGCCGCGCGTAGGCGTGGACGAGGACCCGGTGACCGGCTCGGCGCACTGCGTGCTGGCGCCGTACTGGGCCCACGAGCTGGGCCGCGATGCGCTGGTCGGCTACCAGGCGTCGGCCCGCGGCGGCATCGTCCGCGTGCGCGCCCGCGGCGACCGCGTGATCCTGGCCGGCCAGGCCGTCACCGTCCTGCGTGGTGAGCTGGTCTAACTCTCGTAGCCGCAAACACCTGGCTGTTATGGCGGTGCGATTCGTCGCATCCGATCCGTGTGCGGCTGCGCAGACACTCGGGCAGTGCGCCGAATCGTCCGAGACGCATCTCCAAACGCTTTGTATCCGCGGAGATGCAGCGGTACGGATCGGATGATGCGGATCGTGAAGTTCGCGGCGGGCGATGAACGGCAGGCATCACCATCCACCTGGATGCGAGGCGGCATGGAACGGCGGAACATCTCCAGCGGCGGGCAGTGGGAGCCCATCGTGGGCTACTCGCGGGCGGTGCGGGTGGGACCGCACGTCCACGTGGCGGGTACCACTGCCACGGGCGACGACGGCGTGCTGGTGGGCCCCGGCGATCCGTATGCGCAGACGGTGCAGGCGCTTCGCAACGTGGAAGCCGCCCTCAGCCGCGCCGGCGCCCAGCTTGAAGACGTGGTGCGCACACGTGTCTACGTGACCGACATTGCGCGGTGGGAGGCGGTGGGCCGCGCGCACGGCGAGTTCTTCGGCGTGATCCGCCCCGCATCTACCATGGTGGAGGTCAGCCGGCTGATCGACCCCGCCATGCTGGTGGAAGTGGAAGCCGACGCCTACGTTCCCGAAGGGCGCGCCGAGCCGCCGCCCGCTCCCTGACCTCGCAGCAGCTCTCCCCCAACCGGGCCGCATGAAGACCCTGCTCCCCCGCATCGTCGCCGCCGCGCTCGCCCTCGCCGCATGCGGCCGCGCCGAGGCTCGCACCGAAGCCCCGCCCCAGGCAGATGCGTCCGCCGCATCCGCCAAGGCCGCGGCGTCCATGCCCCTCGTAGCGAAGGCGGGCGGTGGGATGAGCACCGCCCCGCGCACCACCGTGTCGTCCGCCACCGCGGCGGACGACACGTGCGCCGGGCAGGACGCGAAGCCCGCGGGCCAGGTCGCCGAGGCGGGCGTGGAGTACGGCAAGCTCTGCGCGTACCCGACCGACAGCACCGGGACCGCCGCCGCACACGCCGACCCCACGCGCCTGGTCGCGCAGCTCAACGCGAAGGCGCACGGCCAGCCGTAGCCGGGCGGCGCCGGCACTGTGGATGAAAAGCGGGTCCGCACCATTCCGGTGCGGACCCGCCGTCTTTTCCGCGTCCTCGCGCAGCGGCGTCCGTCACCGGGCGCGGGCCTGGCGCGACTCGCGCGCGCCGTACGCGATCCAGCAGCGCAGGCATCGCCGGCAGAACCGATAGTGGCCGCCGGTGAGGCGCAGCGGCGTCTTCAGCCCCAGCGGTGCCTCGGTGCGCATCGTCTCCGCGCCGCACGCCGGGCAGGCGCGTCCGGCGTTCAGGATGATGCCGCGGAGCTTGAAGAGCGAGTGCATGAAGGCCGGGCCGATGCGAAAGGTCCCTTCGGGCCACACGCCGCAGCACGTCGCGGGCCGCGAGGAGAACACGGACGTAAGGGCGCCAATATAATGGGGGCGCCAGCCGGCCGCACGCCCCTTCGCCGTCCGCCTCCCGGAACGCCAATTTTCCGGATGCCCGGAGATACAGCCTCGCCGGACGCGGCGTTGGAAGATGCGCATCGCGGGGCACGATGATGCGCAAACGTTTGGTGTCAGCCGAGGAAGCGCTTCGTCAGGCGGATCAGGCGCTCGTCCTCGCCGGCCGCTTCCGCGTCCTTGAGGATGCGGCGGACGTGACGGTGCAGGCGCGGCTCGCCCCACAGGTAGCCGGTCGCGGCCTCTGCGCTGCCGGTGTTGCCCTCGCGCGCGGCCTCGATCAGCGCCCGCGCTGCCTCGCGGTCGAACGACGGGTCGTCGCGCGCCGGCAACCCGAAGCGCCCCGGCACCGCCCACCCGCCCGAGTCCTCGTTCACGAACGCTCTGGACATCGCCGCATCTCCCGTGGATAGCCCGCCACCTCATCAATCGAGAAGCCTGCCGGCCACCCATCCGCCGAAAAGCTCCAGCCGTTCATCTGTGGATGGACGCCCGCTGCGCATCAGCCGAAGGCCAAGGTCCGCATCTACCCGGACGCTCGTGGGTTCGCATCCCCCTGAAACGCTGCGAATCGCGCCCTGCCGTACATCTCCGGAAAACCCCGCTGGGGGCGGATGGCCGCCCATCTCCGGAAATACCCGAACGTTGATCCACCGCGCATCTCGCGGGGACGTCGCTTGACGGCGCCAGGCTCCGACTCATCCCGGGCGATCGGCTCGAACCATCTCCCTTGCGGGGCAAACGAAACAGGGTGGACGAGCCGGCTGGCCCGTCCACCCCGGAAGTTCCGTTCCGCGCGGCTCAGGCGCCGGGGGTGCCGCCGTAGCCCGGGTCCGTGGGCGCCTGCTGCGGGTCTGCCGGGCGCGGCGCGCGCACCCGCGGCGGGTGGCCGAAGGCGTACTGGAAGGTCACGTACGCAGCCCGCATCCCCATGCTGCGCCGGCTGTCCTGCTGGTAGCGCGCGTCGCCCGTGACCACGCGGAAGTGCAAGGTGTTGAACGGGTCGGCCAGGCGCAGGCTCACGCTGCCCTTCTCGCCCATCACCTTCTGCCGCAGCGACAGGTTCACGAGCGAGAAGGCCGACACGCGCCCGCCCTCCACGTTCATGGGCGCGCGGTACATGTAGAACGCCTGCGCGTCGAGCCGCGGGTTCACCTTGACGTTTGCGTTCACGCGCGCCGACCACGCGGTGGCCTGCGTGCTCACGCCGGCGTTGCTGCCGTCGGTGTCGATGTGGAAGACGCTGACCCCCGCGAAGCCGCTCAGCAGCCCGCCCGGCCGCAGCGACGCGTTCACGTCGGTGCCGTACGCGTTGCTGGTGGACAGGTTGAGGAAGCTGCTGGTGGTGATGCCCGCGTCGTCCACCGTGCGGACGCGGCGGATGGCGTCGACGGTGTGGCGGAAGAAGGGGCTGACCTGCAGCGAGCCCTTCTGGCCGGACTGCTGGAAGCCCAACTCGAACGCGTGCGTGTACTCCGGCTTGAGCCCCGGGTCGCCGCGGATCACGTTCTGCGCGTCCTCGTACACGGTGAACGGGTTGAGCAGGCGCGTGTCGGGCCGCTGGATGCGCTTGGAGTAGCTGGCCTTCACCTGGCGCGTGTCGCTCAGGTTGAAGGCCGCCAGCGCGCTGGGGAAGAGGCTGGTGTACGCGTTGTCGTACTTCTGCCCCGTGGTCGCCAAATCGAACGTGGTGGTCGCCCGCTCGGCGCGCAGGCCGCCCTGCAGGTCCAGCCGCCCCATGCTGCCGCTGAGGACGCCGTACGCGGCGTTCACCCGCTCGTCGTAGCGGAAGGCGTTGGTCTGGCCCGCGTCGGGCAGCCACGCGTTCTGCGCGTACGAGAAGCTCTCCGCGCCGAAGTCGTTGTCCAGGCGCCGCAGCGAGCCCTTGTAGCCCGTCTCCAGCTTGGCGCGCTTGCCCAGCCCGCGCACGTAGTCGGCCTGCGCGGTCACGTTGCGGCTCAGCGCGTCCAGGCCGGTGTGCTGGAGGTCCGGGAGCGCGGTGGTGGCGCTGCCGTCGGGCGCGCGGTCCCAGCGCGAGAAGTCGTTCAGCATCTCGCCGCGCGCGCGGTTGAAGCGCACCTCGGCCGAGAGCTCGTTGCGCTGCGGCTGCACCGTGTGCTTGAACGCCAGCGAATAGTCCTGCGTGAAGTCGGTGTTGTGGCCGTCGGTGAGGCGGTCGTAGCGGCCGGTGCTCGCGCGGGTGGCGTCCAGCTGCGTGTACGCGCTGCTGCTGGCCGCGCCGAACGAGCGGCGGTTCAGGAGCGCGGTGGTGGAGAGGACGTCGCGCGCGCCCAGCTTCAGTTCGCCGCTGCCGTTGAAGGCGTGCGAACGGCCGTCGAAGGTGCCGTCGATGTCCTCCTGGAGGAAGGTGCGCGGCTCCAGGAAGCGGTTCTCCAGGAAGTGGAAGCCGGCGATCTCGCGGCGGTCGGCGTTGAAGCCGTAGTTGCCGAAGAGCGTGACGGGGCCGCTCTGCCAGCCCACGTTGCCGCCGCCGTTGTACTTGCTGCCGCTGCCCATGCCGAGCTGGAACCCGCCGCTGGTGCCCAGGTCGGCGTTCTGCTTGAGGACGATGTTGACGATGCCCGCCATGCCGTCCGGGTCGTACTTGGCCGACGGGTTGGGGATGACCTCCACCTTGTCCACCGAGCTGGCGGGGAGCTGCTTGAGGAAGTTGGCGAGCTGGTCGCCGCTCATGGGCGCCGCGCGGCCGTTGATCTGCACGGCCACGTTGGGGTCGCCGCGCAGGCTCACCTTGCCGTCGCCGTCCACCTCGATGGAGGGCACGTTGCGCAGCACGTCGCTGGCGGTGCCGCCCGTGGCGGCGATGTCCCTGGCCTGGTACGTGTTCCGGTCCGGAGCGAGCGAGACGGCGGCGCGCTCGCCGGTGGCGGTGATGGCCTGGAGCTGCACGGCGCCCGCGGCGAGCCGAACCGTCCCCAGGTCCGCCTGCGGCGCGTCCGGCGCCACCGCCACGTCCGATCGCAGCGCCGACGTGTAGCCCAGCGAGCTGACGCGCACGTAGTAGCGCCCCGGCCGCACCCCTTCGATGCGGAACGAGCCGTCCGGCCGCGTCACGGCGCCCGTCACCAGCGAGGAGTCGCGTGCGCTGCGCACTGCGATCGAAGCCGAGGCCACGGGCCGGCCCGTCGTGGCGTCCACCACCGTGCCGCGGATGAGGCCGCCGGCTGCCTGCTGCGCGCCTGCGGAGGGCGGCGTGCGTGCGCCGGGAGGCGGGCCGGCGGGTGTCTGCGCGGCGGCCGCCGAAGCCGCCAGCGCGAGCGCGGCGAGAGTTCCAACGAGGCGTTTCATGGTATCGTTCCCCTAGTCGGGAATGGTCGGATGCACGATCGGGTAGGGCGGATGGGCCCGGAGGACGTGACCTGCGCCGGCGGTGCGGGGCCGGGTGCCTGCCGGGGGATTTGGACGCCCCGCACCCCCGCACCGTTGCCCGCCGCCGCCGGCGGTCCACTACGCGCCGCACCTGCCGGGGGATTCAGCGTAAGCGCCACGCATCCGCTCGGATGATCGGAACGCGTTGCGGAGCAATCGGTTGCGGTCCTCTTCCCCCGTGACCCTCCGCGAGGACGATGCGGTCCCGGCGATGGGACGCCACGGCCCGTTTAGCCAATCTCCGGGCCGGTGCAAGGGCGGCCGCGGACCCGCCGCAGGTCTGCCATACCGACGGGAAGCCTGTGCGCGGGAGACGGTGGTCCGTTTTCCGCGTTGTCGCCAACGAGTTGTCGGACGGATTGGGTTCGATTCGCTCGATGGAGAGAGGTTCGGCGCGCGTGCCGGAAGAGTTGTACGATGCGGCGGATGGAGTGACCTCCCCAGGGGGCGGTTGTTCGGGGGTAGGAATCGAGGGCGAAAGCTGTTATATTATTGTCAGCGAATGGTTTAGGTGTAGATGCACGGCGGGTCTCAGTTGTGGCCCGGTCCGTGCAACTGATCCAGGCCGACCGCGGGAGGGCACGACCGGCGTCTCCCGCGGATACGAAGTTCGATCTCACCGAGTCCGAGCGCCCGGGTGGCGCCAGCGGGACGGAAACACACCAGACGGAGCGAAACCCGATGCGCGTTCTCAAGCTTGCAGTCCTTATGTCCGCCTTCCTGGGCGCCGCCGCCTGCCAGCCCGACCAGGCCAAGAAGCCTGCCGAGGACCTGAGCTGGCTGGACAGCCTGGACGTGAAGACGCCCGCGGTCGACTCCGCGGTGGTCTCGCCCACCGAGCTGGGCCTCCAGGCGGCCCCGTCGCCCACGGCGCAGGCGCTCGCCGCCCCGGCCGAGGCGCCGGCCGCCGCGACGCACCGGGCCAGCACGACGCACCGGGCGACCACGCACCACGCGACGCACCGTTCCTCGGGCAGCTCGGCGAGCAGCGGCAGCAGCGAGCCCATCTACTCGGCCCCGCGCACCCGCACGGTCCGCCACACGAAGCGCGACGCCATCATCGGCGCGGGCACCGGCGCGGTGATCGGCGCGGTCGCCGGCGGCGGGCGGCACCGGGTGAAGGGCGCCATCATCGGCGGCGCGGCGGGTGCCGCGGTGGGTGCCATCTTCGGCCACAAGGTCGACAAGCAGCAGGTCCAGTGGTAAGCTCCGCCCCAGCGGCGTAGCACCCTTGAAGCGCCTCCGCCCCGGTACGGGCGGAGGCGCTTCGCTTTGCACCTGCCGGACGCGTCCGCCGCCCGCATCCGCGGCACGGCGGGCGGATACGCATCTCGTGCGATTCCGCTCCCGCGCCATGGGCGGTCTGCCGCGCATCCGCCCCGGCTCGGCGGAGTTGCATCTCCGACCGGCGGCTGGTCGCCAGTACGCGGGGCGATAGCGGCACCGTCACACATCTCCCGAAATTCAATTTCGTCTAAGTGCGGGACCGCATGCCATCTACGCGTGTCCGGAGCGCGGCGGGCGCTCGTGTTTCGCCAGTGCTGCGCCGCCGTGGCGCACGGAATGCGGTAAGGCGAGCCGGCCGCAGCGAACGGGAGACGGGCGGGCCACGAAGACTGCCCTGAGAAGGAAATTTCTTGGCAGACGGGTGCGGGACGCGTAGGTTCTCCCATCAGCAGCGGCTGCTGCACCACTCTTATCCCCCATCAGGTGAACGAGCATGGCAAGAGAGACCGGCACGGTGAAGTGGTTCAACGCGGAGAAGGGCTTCGGCTTCATCACGCGCGAGAACGGCGAGAAGGACTGCTTCGTGCACCACAGCGCGATCCAGGGCAGCGGCTTCAAGAGCCTGGACGAGAACGAGCGCGTGGAGTTCGACGTGGTGCAGGGCGCCAAGGGCCCGGCGGCCGAGAACGTGGTGCGTCTCGACGCGCCGGCGGGCGGCGGTGAAAGCAGCGGCGGCGGCTACGGCGGTGGCGGCGGCGGCCGTGGCGGCGGTGGCGGCGGCTACGGCGGCGGCGGCGGTGGTGGCGGGGGCCGTGGCGGCGGCTACGGCGGCGGTGGCGGCGATCGCGATCGCGGCGGCCGCGGCGGCGGCTGGTAAGCAGCTGCATGCAGCATGAAGAAGCCGGGCCACCTTTGCGGTGGCCCGGCTTTTTTCGATTTGCATGGCTAGATCGGCCAACGGCCGTGCCCGGACAGGATTCAACCGGAGTCGCAGAGTTCCGATCTGGAGTTCAACCCCAATTGCTGAAATCGGGGCGGTGTTTCGGCGGGCGATTCCGGTACAAGGCTCGGCGCTTCAGTATCCGACCATGTTGGCGCAAAAGTTCGTGCAGGCACGGCGAACTCGGCAGCGAAGACGCGAGGTTTCGCCGATTCGAACACACGTTTTTGCGCGGAGCGGTGTCAGAGTTTGAGGAGCACTTCGATCTTACCTAACGCCTCATGCAGCACCACCGCTGGTACCTGCGTGATCGGGCTTACTTGGCGGCTCCTCCAGTCCAGACTTTTGATTTGATCTACCAGCGCAACCCCGTGGACCGGCAGGCCCGCAGGAAGCGCCACTTCGAACGGGTAGCCCTTCTTCTGGCTCGTGATGGGGCAGAAGAGCGCGAGCCCAGCCTTGCTATTGTAGCTGCCCGGGGAGAGGGTAAGCGCCGGACGCCGTCCCGCCTGCTCGTGGCCTGACTGTGGATTGAAGCTGATCCAGACGATGTCGCCGCGTTCGGGGATATATTCCGCCTCGCTCACCAGGCCTCCTTGCCCAGGGGAGGCCCGGAATTCACTTCTCCGTGCACGTTGTCGGCGGTGATGCCCGCCAGCAGCTCGTCGAGCGTGAATGGAGCAGGCGAGGTTTTTTCAACCACGAGACGTCCGTCCATGAGGGAGATCTCCACTTCGGCACCCCGGGTGATCCCGACCTCCTGCGCGAAGGAACTGGGGATTCGAAGGCCCAAGCTGTTGCCCCACTTCTGAATCTGAACACGCATGGTGGTTTCCTCGAGAGCGTGGAACGCTGCATGTGGATATACAAAGAATATCCATGGGGAAGCCGTAGATCAACCCGGCGGCGTTCTGCGCCATGTCCGACGGCACCGTGGCGCGGGGGGACACAATGGAAGCGTCCCACAAGCGTCCGGGTGGGGCAAGGTGTCTATGGCTGCATACGATTCAGACGAGGTGTCGCGGAGTCCTGCCGAAGGGGCGGGCCGCTGCTTTGGCGAGCGGGGAACACGCCGTGCGCTCGGCTGTAATCGTACGTCCGTTCCAACGGCACTTCCCCCGAACCGTGAGTCTCCATGAAGCTGACGACGTACGCCCGGGCCGCCTGGGTCCCGGCGGCCGGCGCGCTGCTGCTGGCCGGCGGCCTCCAGGCGCAGACGGCCCCCAGCGCGCCCGGCATCGACCCGGCCAACTTCGACCTGACCGTGCGGCCGCAGGACGACTTCTACCGCTACGTGAACGGCACGTGGCTGCGGAACGCGCAGATCCCGGCCGACCGCTCCACCACCGGCGCCTTCATCGACCTGCGCGACCGCAGCGAGAACGCGCTCCGCACCATCGTGGAGGCCACGGCGGCGAAGCACAACCGCCCCGGCAGCGACGAGCAGAAGGTGGGCGACCTGTATGCCAGCGTGATGGACTCGGCGCGCGCGGAGCGGCTGGGCCTCACGCCGCTGCGGCCCGAGATGGCGCGCATCGCGGCGCTCACCGGCAAGGCGGCGCTGCCGGAGCTGTTCGCGCACCTGAACACCATCGGGGTGCAGGTGCCGTTCGGCTACTCGATCCAGCAGGACGCGAAGAAGGCCACGGAGTACGTGGCGTCGCTGAACCAGGGCGGCCTGGGCCTGCCGGACCGCGACTACTAC
>DASRQW010000337.1 GCA_035696245.1 Longimicrobiaceae bacterium
GACGCCAGCGGGCAGCACGTCTCGAACTCGTTGAGCTACACGCAGTTCTGGGCCAACAACTCGTATAACGTGCCCAGCGGCACCACCAGCGTGAGCGACGCCAGCATGCTGGCCATGCTCGCCTACGGCTTCAACAACGGCAAGCTGACCTACGACGCGAACACGATGTACATGATCTTCACCAGCGGCAGCGTGAACCTGGGCGGCGGCTTCGGCACCCAGTACTGCGCGTACCACTCGGACGGCTACGTGACCATCGGCGGCGTCTCCAAGCACGTACGGTACGTGGCCCAGCCGTACGCATACGCCAAGGCGAGCGCCTGCACGCCCGGCTACGCGTCTGCGAACGGCAACCCGGCTGGGGACGCCGAGGTGTTTCAAGTGGCCCAGGAGATCAACGGGTCCGTCGAGAACCCGGACGGAACAGGGTGGTGGGATCCGACCACGGGGGAAGAGCCGGCGGCGCGGTGCGCGTGGACCTTCGGCACGGTCTACACGAGCGGCAGCGGGAAGGCCAACGTGCCGGTGGGTACCAAGAACTTCCTCCTCCCGCAGAACTGGGTCAACGTAGGCAGCGGCTACTGCGCCTTGAGGTACTGACCCGCGGCGCGGAGGGGGGAGGGGCCGCCGTCCATGCCCGCCCGCGGGTCGACAGGACGGCGGCTCGCGATTACACTCCCGCCTCGGGCCCGCGCATCCATACAGGCGGGCCGCCTGCACCCGTGCGCGGAGGACAGCAGTGGCGCGAGACGCCAGCACCACCCCGGCCCAGATCGGGCCCAACGAAGACGCGTCGCAGCTGCGAATCCGCTGGAGCGACGGCGCCGTGTCGGACTACCCGCCGCGCTACCTGCGCCTGTGCTGCCCGTGTGCCGGCTGCGTGGAGGAGATGACCGGCCGGCCGCTGCTGGACCCGGCCGCGGTGCCGATGGACGTGCATCCGCTCGCCATCCACCACGTAGGCCAGTACGCCCTCCGCTTCGACTGGAGCGACGACCATCGCACCGGCATCTACCCTTTCGACTACCTCCGCGACATCTCGCCCAGTAGCTGACTTCGTTCGATGGAGATGGACGGATGAAGAAAGACCCTCCGCCGGGATCCGGTGGAGGGTCGCTGTTGCTGCGGAACCGGGAAGGTGCCGCGTTCCGGATCGATCCGTCTTCGCGCCCGAGAAGGCTGGAGCGCACGCAGGTGCTCCCCTACCACGGCACGGAGTGGTGGTGCACGGAGGATTCGCGCGTCAGCTCCCGGTGGCGGGGCCGATGTACTTGCGCACCTCCTGGAGCAGCGAGGGCGGCATGCACGGCTTGGCGAGGAAGCCGTCGAAGCCCTCGCGGCGCAGGTTGTCGCCGTCGATGGAGAGCGCCATGGCGGTGAGCACGATGATGGGGATGCCGGCCGTGGCGGGGTCGGCCTTGAGCACCTTCATCGCCTCCTTGCCGTCCATCACCGGCATCGCCAGGTCCATGACCACCAGGTCCGGCGCGTGCTCGCGGGCCAGGTCCACGGCCTCGGCGCCGTTGCGCGCGGCGAGGGTGCGGTAGCCGTCGTGCTCCAGCACGGTGAGCAGCGCCATCCGGTTGTCTTCGTGGTCCTCGGCCAGCAGGATCGTGCGTTGCATGGATGGGCGGATGGGAGATGTGCCCGCCCGCGCGCCGCTGGAGGGCGGTGCGTCGGGGCGCCGTGCTGGTGCGATGCCCCCGCGTGCCGCAAGAAGGACGCCCCCGCGCCGTCCACGGCGTATCATCTCTCCCGCCCTCGTCTACCGCCGGATCTCCGGCACCCGATGCGCCGGCGCGACGATGGCGGCGCGTCAGCCGGAGAAGAGGTCGCTCTGGCCGTCGCGGGGCGCGGGGTACACCACGCGTGCGCCCGGAAGCACGACCGCATGCGGCGACCGCTCGTGCGGCGTGGCGCCCCCCGGGCCGATGATGTTCAGCACGCGGATGCCGCGCGCCACCAGGGCGTCCGCGATGAGCTGGCGATGGCAGCGCCACGGCACCGCCTCGGCACACATCACCGTGGGGCGCATCGTCTGCGAAGCGTCCACGAGGCGCTGGAGGGCCGCCTGGAACGCGGGCGTGGCGGTGTGGTCCGCATAGGCCCGGAAGGCGGCGCTGCGCCACGCGCCGTTGGGCGACGGCGACAGGTCCGCCGTCTTCGCGGGGGCGCGGCGGCCGCCCATCTCCGGCTCGTGCACGTACGCGATGCCCGCCTCGCGCAACGCCGCCGCAAGCGCCTCGCTGCCGAACTGCGGAAAGCGCCGTGAGCCGGGGAACCGCCGCACGTCCACCAGCAGCTCCACGCCGTTCTCCCGCAGCAGCTCCAGGAACTCCTCGATCGACCGGGTCGAGTGTCCGACCGTATTGATGGGCCTCTCCATGCCCCCGCCGGATGCACGTCCCCTGCCGCCGAAGCTTGGAATCTCCCGGCCCGAGACTCTGCCCACCGGAGGACGAGCTTCCCTCCCGGACGCGAAGAGCCCCGCCCTCCGATGGGAAGGCGGGGCTCGCTCATCTACCGAGCTGTCGGTCAGACCTTCTCGACCGCCTCGACGTTGAGGGTGATCTGCACCTCGTCGCTGAGGACGGTGCCGCCGCCCTCGGCCGCGCGGTTCCAGGCCACGCCGTAGTCCATGCGGTCGATGGTGGTGCTCGCCTCGAACCCGATGCGGCGCTTGCCCGGCGCGCCCCCCACCGCCAGCAGCTCGCCGTCCAGCACCACCGGCGTGGTCACGCCGCGGATGGTGAGGTTCCCGTACACCTTGAGCGCCTTGCCGCTCACCTCCACGCGCGTGCTGCGGAACGTGAGCGTGGGGTACGTGGCGGCGTCGAAGAAGTCTGCCGAGCGCAGGTGCGTGTCGCGGCGCTCGTTGTTGGTGTCGATGCTGGCGGCCTGGATGGTCACGTTCACCGAGCCGCCGGCCAGCCGCGCCGGGTCGGCCACGATGGTGCCCGAGAAGGTGTTGAACCGCCCCGTCACGCGGCTCACCAGGTGCCGGATGCGGAACGACACCTCGGTGTGCGCGGGGTCGATCTCCCAGGTGACGGGCGCCGGGGGCGCGGCGGTGACGGCCGGCGCGGGCGCGGGCCCGCCGCCCAGCAGAAGGGCGGGCGCGAGCAGCAGCGAAGCGAGGGTGCCGACCATCGTGGGGCCTCCGGAAAAGGTGGTGGGTCGGGAGATGGGCATTGCGCGGCCCGCCGTTCGGCCGCTTGTCCGTAAGATAACACTATTCGTTGTCACAAGGATCCCTCCGGCCAGTCTATCGGACCTCGGAGCGGAGCACGGCGGTCCGGCCGACTACCGTCCAGTCCGGCAGGGGAGCACCTGCGTGTGCTCCATCGCTACCGCAGCGATGGTGCGCGAGACGGCGCGTCGATGCGTCCGCGGCGCGGTCCGACACGCAGGTCGGTCCCTACCGGACCGGAGCGTTGGGGTGGTCATCGACTGGCGTGCGGGGCGGGGGATGGGCAGCGCGGCATCTGCCGTATCTCCCATCTACCGGCTTTGTCGTCGTGGATGTGCATCGACGAAAGACCCTCCCCGGATGCTCGGAGGAGGGTCGGGCGAGCGTGATCGAGACAGTTGGGAGGCCGCTACCGTCCGAGGCGCAGCGCGAAGGATGCTTCGCCGGGGACGGGGTAGCCGTCTTCGCTGGCGGGAACGAAGGGAAGCCCGCGGACGAGGGTGAGGAGCCGCGCCTCTACCGGGCCGCGCAGGTTGGGGTTCATCAGCATGGCGTCGGTGACGGCGCCGGTGGCGTCCAGGTGCACGCGCACGACCACGCGATCTTCCGTGTCGTCCAGCGCCACCATGCCCGGCGCGGCCATGAGCTGGGCGGAGAGCGCATCCACCGCCGCGCCGCGCGGGCCGCCGGAGCAGACCTCGCGGCGCGCCACGGTCATCGCGGGCGCGGCGCCCAGGTCCATCCGCAGGCGCACGCCCCACTCCTGCGGCGCCGGAGCGGCGGTCTTCCGGAAGGCGAACACCAGCTTCTGCAGCGAGTCCGCCAGCGCGGCGCCGGTGCTCTGCGCGATCACGGCGCGGCGCACGTTGGTTCCGGTGCGGTCGTAGCGCATGGAGAAGAGCACCGAGCCGCGCGTGGCCGCTCCCAGCCGCGCTGCCGCCGCCGCCAGCCCCGCGGAGTCCACCAGCTGCGACACCGCGGGCAGCGCGCTCGGCCGGGCGGCCACGCGGCAGGTGCGCTCGGCCGCGTAGGTGCCGCCGCGGCCGGGACCGTCCGCGAGCGAGGAGGCGCCGGGCGTGAGCGGGGCGCACGCGGACGCGGCGATGAGCGCGGGCACGGCGAAGCGGATGGCACGCATGGGCAGCCTGCGGTGCGGAGTCTGAATCACTGCCCGCGGCGGATTGGATTGGAGGCGGGCTTTCGGCGGGTATCGCCAACGCATCCAAGATGCCACGCTCTCGTAACGAATCCAAACGAAATTGTAACGGAGCCCTGCTTCGGGTGTGCCGGACAAGCTGAAGCCGCGCTGGGTGGCGCGGTGGCTGCTCGCGCGGTGGACGATGGCGCGAGGCGACTGCGACGGCTGGCGCGGAAAGATCCGGAGGCTTCGGAAGATTTCCGCAGCGGGAAGACCAGCGCGAGTCGATCCGGGTGGCGCGCATCGGCCCGTCGTGAGGCGAGTTTGGGCGATGCGCCTCGATCCGTCGTCGGAGTACGTTCGGGCGATGCGCATCGCCGTCTGCGGTAGCACGGTGGGGGCGGAGCTGCGGCCGGCGGTTGCCGAAGCGCGGCGGGCGGCGTAGCGTTCTCGCCGGTTTTGCATCCCGCCGGGGCGCCGCCGGCGTGCCCCGGATCCCACCCCTGCGCGAAGCGAGCGAGACGCCGATGGAGGTTTTCACCGAGGAGTGGAGCCGCGCCTGCTGCCGTGCGCTGAATGGGCACGCGGGCTTCAAGGCCGCGGCGGGCGACTGGGAGGACAGCGTGGCGCTGGTGATGCGCGCCGACCCCTCGCACGGCGTGACGCAGGACCGCGCGTTCCACCTGGACCTGTTCCACGGCGTGTGCCGCGGCGTGCGCCCGGCCTCTCCCGGCGACCTGGAAAGCGCCGCCTACGTGATGGAAGCGGACGTGGCGGCGTGGAGGGAGATCCTGCAAGGCCGCAGCGACCCCGTCGCCTCGCTGATGATGGGCCGCCTGCGCCTGTCGCGCGGCAGCCTGTTCGCCCTGGCGCGCTACGCCGGCGCCGCGAAGGAGCTGGTCGCCGCCGTCGGCCACGTCGAGGCCACCTTCCCGGGCGAGTAGAGGCGACCCGGCGGACGGGCAAAGGCGGGCACGGCGAGCACGTCCGTCCACGATCGAGCAAACCGCCCGCGGGCGGCAGCACCGGTGCTGCCGCCCCGCGGGCATTCCAGGTTGCCTGCGGCTTCGCGAACTCCTCCGCTGGCGCCTCCGGTTCCGGCCCGGGCCGCCCAGTCCAGGTGTCTTGCACGAAATCCGGGAGAATTGGTGCGGCCGGTATCGCCCTGGCGGCTAAAGCCGCGGGCTACGACGGCGCGAAGCCCACCTCCGTGGGCTGCTACCGATGGTCCGAACCGCTTCGGCGAGACTCCACGGAGGCAAGCCGATCTACCCGGATCCCGTATTTACGGACGTGCGGAAGCGCGCCGGCGCCGCTGGCCCCGGCACGTGGCCCGCTTCTTCCAAGGCTGCTTACGTTGGCCCGAATGCCGCACCGCCGCTCGTTCCGCGGCGGCGCCTCGCGGCGGGGCCGTCTCCTCCCCCCTGGTGAACACGATCGAACTCACTGCTTTCCGCCCGCGTCCCGGCTTCGGCCGCGGGGGCGCACGGGTGCCCGCTCCGGCGCGGCGCGGGCTGGCGCGCGTCCGCAGGTTTGACGGGAGGGTGCGGTGAGCGACTCGTTCGACTTCGCGGAGCTGTTCACCGACTTCCGCGACGAGGGGCGCGACCAGCTCGCGCTGCTGGACGCGGCGCTGGGGGCGCTGGAGCGCCGCGACGCCGCGGGCGCCGGAGCCGGTCGCGCCGAGCTTCTGCGCGGGCTGCACACGCTGAAGGGGAACGCGGGGATGCTGGGCCTGCGCCCGCTCCAGGACCTGGTGCACGGCATGGAGACGCTGCTCAAGCACCCCCCCGAGGCGCTGTTCGGCATCGCGGGGGCCATGCAGGAAGCAGCGTCGGCGATACGGCGCGCGGTGGAGCACGCGGGCGCGCCGGGACAGGACGAGTCGCTGGCCGTGCTCGCCGCGCTGCGCCTGCCGCAGCCAGGGGACGCGCCGGACACGCGCTCGGCCGCGGCGGGGGAGCGGGCGGGCGACGTCGTCTCGCCCGCGGACCCGTCCTCGCCGCCGCAGGAGGAGCTGCCGAAGACCGCCGCGGCCCCACTCGCCGACGCGTCCGCACAGCCCGAGAAGCCAGCTTCACCCGCGGCGGCCCTCCGGGCTTCACCGGCGGCGAGGAAGCCTGCCGCGGCCGCAGCATCGTTCCAGCCGGGGGCCATCGCATCTCCGGAATCCCCCCGCGTCTCCACATCTCCCGCATCGCCGGACATCTCCGCCTCTCCGGAAGCGATGGGCGGATCCCCATCCGCCGGCGTCCCGTCCGCATCTGTGGCGACGGCGGACAGCGGCTCTGCATCGCCCGGAACGGCAGGCGGCACCGCATCCCCCGAAAATCAGCGCGGTTCCGACGAGGCGGCGGGGATCTCGCTGGCTTCCGGGAAGCCGCGAGGCCTGGAGAGCGCGGCTCCACGGGCCGCATCTTCGGAGAAGGCGGTGGGCGCGAGGCCGGGCGCTGCGGCGAAATCCGCACCGGGCGGGGAGTCGCCGGAGGAAGCGGGGGGAGTGCCCGGAGCCGCTTCGCGCGACCGGCCCGCGGCGGTCGCGTCTTCCGTCTCGGGCGGAAGCGTGGCGGCAGGCAGGACGGCGGCCGAGGGAGCGCACGCGGAGGCGGACGCATCTCCGGAAGGCGTGGCGGAGCGGCGCGCGGCCGAGGGCGCGGCGGGGCTCCCGCAGGCGAGCGACATGCGCGAGGAGGTGCTGCGCGTGCCCTTCGCCCGGCTGGACGCCATGCTGCACCAGGTGGGCGAGCTGGCCACGGCCGCCGCGGGCCTGGAGGCCTGGGTGGCCGCCAACCGCGCCGAGCTGGAGGCGGTGGGCCTGCGCCGCGCCGCCACCGAGCGCGTGGAGGCGCTGGCCGCGACGGTGGAGGCCACGGGCCGCTCGGCCCGGCAGCTCCGCACGGTGCCCGTGGCGCGCGTGTTCGGCCGCTTCCCGCCGCTGGCGGGCGACCTGGCGCGGGCGCAGGGCAAGCAGGTGCGCGTGGTGCTGGAGGGCGAGCAGACGGAGCTGGACAAGAGCACCGCCGACGCCATCCTGGACCCGCTGCTCCACCTGGTGCGCAACGCGGTGGACCACGGCGTGGAGACGCCGGCCGAGCGCGAGGCCGCGGGCAAGCCGCCCGCCGCCACGCTCTGGCTGCGCGCGGTGTCGGAAGGCGAGATGGTGCGCATAGAGGTGGAGGACGACGGGCGCGGGCTGGACGGCGAGGCGATGCTGCGGCGCGCGCGCGAGCTGGGCTGGGTGGGCCCGGCCGAGGTGCCGCCCCCGGCGGAGCTGGCGGACTTCGTGTTCCGCCCCGGCTTCTCCACCCGCGCGGACGTGACGGAGCTGTCCGGCCGCGGCATCGGGCTGGACGTGGTGCGCAGCACGGTCGCGCGCCTGCGGGGCACGGTGGAGGTGGAGCAGGGCGACGAGGGCGGCGCGCGCTTCGTGCTGCGGCTGCCGCTCACGGTGGCGCTGGTGCCGGTGCTGTTCATGGAGAGCGCGGGCCAGGTGCTGGCCATCGCCGCCAGCGACGTGGAGGAGGCGACGCGCGTGGGCTCGGTTGCGACCGTGGGCGCCGCCGAGGTCGTGGACGTGCGCGGCGAGGCGCTGGCCGTGATCCGCCCGTCGCGGCTCTTCGGGTGGGAGGCCGCGGCCGAGCCGCGGCTGGCGGTGGTGGTGCGGCGCGGGGCGCGCGCGGCGGCGATCCTGGCGGACCGGCTGCTGGAGCAGCGCCCGGCCACCATCCGCCCCCTGCCCGCCGCGCTGGGAAGCCCCCGCGGCGTGTCCGGCGCGACGCTGGACGCAGACGGCCGAGTGGTGCTCCTGCTGGACGCGGGCGAGATGATGCAGCTGAACGTGGACCTGTACCGGGAGGGCGCGCGTGCCCAGTGAGCGGAAGAAGTTGCTGGTGGTGGAGGACAGCCCCATGATGTGCCGAATGTACCGCATCGTCCTGGCGCCGGCGTACGACCTGGTGTTCGCGGCCGACGGCTCCGAGGGGCTGGACGCGGCGGCGCGCGAGGACGGGCTGGACCTGCTGGTGGTGGACGTGAACATGCCGCGCATGGACGGGCTGGAGTTCATCCGCCGGCTGCGGGGCGAGCTGGGGATGACCGAGGTGCCGGTGCTCGTCTGCTCGACCGAGGCGGCGGAGGGCGACCGCGCGCTGGCCGAGTCTGCCGGCGCGAACGGCTTCCTCCCCAAGCCCTGGCGCCCGGAGCAGCTCAAGGCCGCGGTGCACGAGCAGCTGGGAGAGGCGCCGTGAGCGCGGTGTCGGTGCTCCTGGGCGGCGCGGTGTACGGCATCCCGGTGGAGCGCGTGGAGCGCATCCTCCGCCCTCCCGCCGTGTCGCGTGTCCCGTTCGCGCCCCGCGACGTGCTGGGGATCGCGCAGGTGGGCGGGGTGATGATGGCGGTGCTGGACCTGGGCACGCGCCTGCGCGGCGCCCCGGCCGGCGAGCCCGGCCGCCTCCTGGTGGTGAGCCGCGGGCGCGGGACGGAGCCGGTGGGGCTGCGGGTGGACGCGGTGGGCGGGCTGGTGGACACGGAGGGCCACGTGGCCGCGCCGCCGGACGAGGCGGAGGCGGCGCTGCCGCCGGGGTGGCTTACGGGAACGGTGGAGACGGCCGACGGGCGGCGGGTGGCGCTGCTCGACGTTGAACGCGTGCTCGAGGGAGGCCAGGCGTGAGCGGAAGGGCGAGCTGGTTCCGGGACGCGCGGGTGCAGACGAAGGTGCTGCTGGGCTTCGTGCCCGTCCTGCTGCTGATGGGCGTGATCGGGGTGACGCTGTGGTGGCAGGCCGAGCGGGTGCGCGGCTTCAACGAGCAGGCGCAGCACACCGCGCGCGTGCAGCGGGCGGCGGTGGAGTACGACCTGGCCCTGGCCGACCGCACGCTCGCCTTCCGCGACTACCTGCTCTCGGGCCAGGAGTCCGCGCTGTCCGCCTACCGCGAGGCCGACGGGCGCGCGGCCCGGCAGCTGGCGCTGGCCGACTCGCTGGTGCAGGACACGGTGCAGCTCAAGCGGCTGCGGCACGCCGACGAGCTGGCGAAGCAGTGGGTCGACTCGGTGTACCAGCCCGGCGTGGCGCTGCGGCAGGCGCCGCAGGCCCAGGCCGGCGACATGCGCGAGGTCGTCCGCTTCTTCCAGACGGGGGTGGGCCGCCGGGGCGCGGACGCGGCCCTCGGCGCGCTAGACGAGTTCGACCGGCGCGAGGCGGATCTGGCCGACCAGAGCCGGGCCGACGTGCAGCGCGCCTCGTCCACCGGCCGCGACCTGGCGCTGGGGCTCACGCTGCTGGCCGCCGTGGTCTCGGCGCTGACGGCGGTGTGGATGGCGCGGCAGATCTCCGCCCCGCTGACCCGCGCGGTGGCCTTCGCGAAGGCGGTGGCCGACGGCGACCTCACGCAGCGGCTGGAGGCGGGCAGCCGCGACGAGCTGGGCCAGCTCACCGAGACGCTGAACGGGATGGCCGACGACCTGCGCGCCTCGGTGCTGGGGGTGAACTCGGCCACCGGCCAGGTGGCCGCGGCGGCGCAGCAGATCAGCGCCACCTCGTCGCGCCTGGCCGACACGGTGGACGACCAGGTGGCGGCGGCGGAGCAGACCTCCACCAGCATGGAGGAGATCGCGGCGCAGATCAACCGCGTGGCCGCCAGCACCGAGTCGCTTGCCGCCTCGGTCGACGAGACGTCCAGCTCCATCGCCCAGATGGGCCAGTCGATCGAGCGGACGGCCGATGGGGCCGAGACGCTGGGCGCCGCCGTGGAGCAGACGGCGTCGACCATCGAGGAGATGGGCGCCTCCATGCAGCAGGTGGGGCGGCACGTGGAGGAGACGCGCCGCATCGCCGGCGAGGCCGAGTCCAACGCCCGCGAGGGCGGCGAGGTGGTGCGGCTCACGGTCGAGGAGATGCGCCGCATCTACGCCGAGGTGGAGAGCCTGAGCGAGACCATCCGCCGGCTGGGCTCGCGCGGCGAGGCGGTGGGCCGCATCTCCGAGACCATCGAGGACATCGCCGACCAGACGAACCTGCTGGCGCTGAATGCGGCCATCGAGGCGGCGCGCGCGGGCGAGCACGGCCGCGGCTTCGCGGTGGTGGCGCAGGAGATCCGGCGCCTGGCGGAGAGGTCGGTCGACTCCACGCGCGAGATCGGGGCGACGATTCGCGCGGTGAGGGATGAGGTGGCGCTGGCGGCGCAGACGGGCGACCAGGTGGCCGAGAAGACGAAGAAGGGCATCGACGCGGCCGAGGGCGCCACCGAGGCGCTGGACCGCATCGTGGGCTCCAGCACGCGCACCAGCGGGCTCATGCAGGAGGTCTCGCTGGCCACCGAGCAGCAGATCCTGGCCGCGCGCCAGGCGCACGAGGCCACGCTGCACATCCAGCGCATCGCCGACGAGGTGCGCATCGCCACGCGCGAGCAGCACGTGGCCAGCCGCCAGATCGTGCAGGCCACCATCAACATGAACCAGCAGACGCAGGAGGTCTTCGCGGCCACCGGCGAGCAGAAGCGGGGCGGCGAGATGATCCTGCGGGCCACCGAAAGCATCGCCACCGGCGCGCGCTCGGCGCAGACGTCGGTGCGCGAGGCGGAGCGGGCCGCGCGCGACGTGGCCTCGCAGGCGGGCAGCCTGGCCGAGCTGGTCGCACGCTTCCGTGTTTGACGCCGAGGCGGTGGGCCGGCTGCTGCGCGACGGCCGCGCCGCCGAGGCTTCCGCCGCGCTGCTTGCCGCGGTGAGCGAGGAGAGCGAGTGGGAGCGGGCCCGC